>NZ_ACJM01000034.1 GCF_000174415.1 Dethiobacter alkaliphilus AHT 1 | reverse complement strand
TGATTCTGCGGGTTTCCGAAATGGGGCAAACCCACTGTGAGTCATGTGGCAGTAACTCATACTGAATAAAATAGGGTATGAGGGCGTCATACCCGGGGAACTGAAACATCTTTAGTACCCGGAGGAAAGTAAAGCAACCGCGATTTCCCAAGTAGCGGCGAGCGAACGGGAAACAGCCTAAACCTTTATCTGTGTGATAGCCTGCCGGCGTTGCAGATAGGGGGTCGCGGGGCACATCATGGTCTTCGGCAGAAGACCGCAGTGGAAAGTCATCTTATTAGTCGAACGGTCTGGAAAGTCCGGTCATAGAAGGTAATAACCCGTAGACGAAAATAAGTTGACAGCTGTGATGTGTACCCAAGTAGCACGGGACACGTGAGACCCCGTGTGAATCAGGGAGGCCCACCTCCTAAGGCTAAATACCAACTGGCAACCGATAGTGAACCAGTACCGTGAGGGAAAGGTGAAAAGCACCCCGGGAGGGGAGTGAAATAGAACCTGAAACCGTATGCTTACAAGCAGTGGCAGCACTATGTCTTCGGATATGTGTGGCCGCGTACTTTTTGTAGAACGGGCCAACGAGTTACGTTCTGTAGCAAGGTTAAGTGGTTCTGCCACGAAGCCGCAGCGAAAGCGAGTCTGAATAGGGCGAATGAGTTGCAGGGCGTAGACCCGAAACCGAGTGATCTACCCATGGCCAGTGTGAAGCTTGTTTAAACGCAAGTGGAGGCGCGAACCCACCAATGTTGAAAAATTGGGGGATGAGCTGTGGGTAGCGGTGAAATGCTAATCGAACTCGGATATAGCTGGTTCTCCCCGAAATAGCTTTAGGGCTAGCGTCGGATGATGTGTCGTGGAGGTAGAGCACTGTTTGGGCTAGGGGCCTTACCAGGTTACCGAACTCAGATAAACTCCGAATGCCATAGACATTAATCCGGCAGTCAGACTATGGGAGATAAGTTTCATAGTCAAGAGGGAAACAGCCCAGACCGTCAGCTAAGGTCCCCAAGTACAGACTAAGTGGAAAAGGATGTGGAATTGCTTAGACAACCAGGATGTTGGCTTAGAAGCAGCCACCATTTAAAGAGTGCGTAATAGCTCACTGGTCAAGTGATTCTGCGCCGAAAATGTAACGGGGCTAAGTCTGTCACCGAAGCTACGGCTTGTCGTAAGACAGGGGTAGGGGAGCGTTCTAAGCTGCGTCGAAGCCATACCGTAAGGAGTGGTGGAGCGCTTAGAAGAGCGAATGTTGGCATGAGTAGCGAGAAGGCAAGTGAGAATCTTGCCCGCCGAAAACCTAAGGTTTCCTGAGGAAGGCTCGTCCTCTCAGGGTTAGTCGGGACCTAAGCCGAGGCAGAAATGCGTAGGCGATGGACAACAGGTTGATATTCCTGTACCACCTGCAGCCGCTATTAGCAATGGGGTGACGCAGAAGGGTAGGCACAGCGCACCGTTGGTTGTGTGCGTTCAAGCGTTTAGGGAGTGCGGATAGGCAAATCCGTCTGCACATTATCCTGAGGCGTGATGAGGAGCGAAATTTTAGTAGCGAACTGGCTGATCCCATGCTGCCAAGAAAAGCCTCTAGCGAGGATGTCAGGTGCCCGTACCGTAAACCGACACAGGTAGGTGAGGAGAGAATCCTAAGGCGCGCGGAAGAACCTTCGTTAAGGAACTCGGCAAATTGACCCCGTAACTTCGGGAGAAGGGGTGCCCCGTTATCGTGAAGCATTTATGTTTTGCGAGAGGGGGCCGCAGAGAATAGGCCCAAGCGACTGTTTAGCAAAAACACAGGTCTCTGCGAAGTCGTAAGACGACGTATAGGGGCTGACGCCTGCCCGGTGCTGGAAGGTTAAGAGGAGAGGTTAGCGCAAGCGAAGCTTTGAATCTAAGCCCCAGTAAACGGCGGCCGTAACTATAACGGTCCTAAGGTAGCGAAATTCCTTGTCGGGTAAGTTCCGACCCGCACGAAAGGCGTAACGACTTGGGCGCTGTCTCAACGAAGGATCCGGTGAAATTGTAGTACCTGTGAAGATGCAGGTTACCCATGACAAGACGGAAAGACCCCGTGGAGCTTTACTGTAGCCTGATATTGGATTTTGATATGGAATGTACAGGATAGTGGGAGACTTGGAAGCCTGGGCGCTAGCCTGGGTGGAGTCACCCGTGGGATACCACCCTTTTCATAGCGGAATTCTAACCGGCGAGCCGTTATCCGGTTTCTGGGACAGTGTCAGTGGGCAGTTTGACTGGGGCGGGTCGCCTCCTCAAAGAAGGTAACGGGA
>NZ_ACJM01000033.1 GCF_000174415.1 Dethiobacter alkaliphilus AHT 1 | reverse complement strand
TAAGCATTCTGGTCCCGGATTTGCCCGATTCCCGGCGGGATTTTATGGTGGATGTCTTCCGGGTAAACAACGAAGATGCCACACTTCTCTTTGGCCTGGACGGGAAGGAATATAACTGGGAGCCCTTTTTCGAACCGTTTGTGGCCGACAACTACTTTCAGGGGCCCGAGAAAAAGGAAACTGTACCGCCAGGCCTTTACAAATTAGTGGTAACCAGTCCGGACAACAGCGGTAAATACGTGCTTAGCGTGGGGGAGGAGGAATCTTTCTCTCTGACAGAAACGGCACAAACAATTCGCCGCCTCCCCGCTGTTAAGCGGTTTTTTGAAAAAAGACCGTGGACCGCTTATTTTAATTTGGTAGGCCTGTTTATGCTCCTATCGCTGCTTTTTGTTTTAGCAGCAATTTATGGTGCCTACCGGCTTGGCAAACTGTTAATTGGTAAATATTGACTCTTCTCCCAGGATAACATAGTTGTTTATCCTTTGCTCCTCGACTACGATTACAGCATCTTCAGGAACACGGAGGTACAGTGCCTCCGCACCCACAGAGCTGCTCCCCGGGTTCAACCACCAGTTTTCCTTCTCCTCTCCCAATAACTGCGCTACCACAAACTCTCTTTGAAACTGTGCTAAGCTAATTTCCAGATGATATTCTCTTAGCAACAACCTGCTGTTCTCCAGGGAAACACCCGGGGGCTGCAGGCTGTCGGTAAAGTCTATGTGGTTAACAATGGTTCTGGTTACGTAATGGGTTAGCTCTATTCTGTCTGTTAAATCTTCCGTTTTTTCCACCACAAGCAGACCACTAAACCATTCCCTTTGTGGCGCAGCAATTGTTAAGTTGTTATCCGCCAGAGGAAAAGACCACTTCTCGGTCACGTAGGCGCCTGCCACATCTTCTGGCCGGCCTTCCATCACTGCAGAATAAAAAGTATCTCTGGCTTCCCTTGCCTGGTCAATGGTCTCATCACCCACTCCCTGTTCACCGTGCAGGCTGTCCTGCGGCAAAAACAGCAGGATCAGCAGCGAAGTTACAAGGATTAATCCGTAGCCGGCCAGTATCCACTTCTGTTTCCGCTGGCCAAGATTCTTACCGGCATTTTTCAACAACAGGACAAACAAAACCAGCAATATGGGCAGCAGTAAGGAAATCCCCATTATACCCGCACCTCCAGTCTGTCGGAAAGAAGTGTGGCAGAAGTAAACAGAACCACAGCTACCACCATGATTTTTACTACTAAAATGACAAAGGAAGTCTCCTCCAGGAAGAAAGATAGAGCATCAACCAGGATGACAGCATCAGAAATTATCAGTGAGCCAAAAAACAGGCCGGGCAGTACAATAATGAAGGACTTATTAAACTGAACCAGCGAACCAATGAAGTAGCCAATGGCGGCAAGCAGTATAAAATACAATGAAGCCACCGTAACGGTCAATATAAACTCCCGGGGAGTAATGAAAAAATTAGTGGCGGCAATTTGTTCTGGGCCAAGTAAAAAATACTGCATTACCCGGAGAAAAACTGAGCCCAGAATAGCTGTCACACCGGCTAAGATACTGACGGTTAGCAAATAGGCAATGTTTGCCAGATTGGTACTTCTGCGATTGGCAGTTAAGATAAAGTCTCCGTCTCTGTACTCCTTGGTGGTAATAAAAATTGCCACCACCAGTGACCAAAAGCCTGTGAAGATAACAATGATATCACCGGAAAACGTTCTCATGCTAAGCGACACGTTGCCTACGCCCATACTCATTTGTCCAACCCCACCCGAGGAAAAAAGTAGAGCCATAGCCTGCACGGCAATCATGGTGAGCAGAAAATTCAAATATGCTTTAAGTTTATACTGATATTGTTTTTGGGTTATATCTATGAAATTAGGCTCCGCTAAAGACATCATCAATCCCTCCTTTGTTTGTGGCGGTCAGATATACACACAGGTCGGCGGTGTCCACCGGCAAAATTTCAACCCCGGACCGTTTTGCCTGCTGTCTTTCTGTTTCCGACAAAGTATTCTGCACAACCAGGTACTCACTGTCTCTGCCCAGGGCTTCCCGGTACAGAACTTCCCGGTTCCCGCTAAACTGTTCCAGCACTTCCCGTCTGCCCCGCAACCCCACCGCATACTCCTTTAAATCACTGACCGGCAGGTGTAGCCGCTTTTCTCCGGCACGCATTAAGAGCACATCTTCCAGCACATCCTGAATCTCGTTAAGTAGGTGGCTGGAGAGAATAATGGTGCGTGGATGGGCCAGATAATCTTTTAAAAGTGCCCGGTAAAAGTCTTTGCGCACGCCGGCATCCATACCCGTGGTGGGCTCATCAAAGATGGTCAGGGGACAGCGGGCGGCTATACCGATTATCATATTAAAGGTACTTTTCATTCCTTTGGACAGTTTGTGATGACACTGCCCCGGCTGCAGATTGAAATAAGCAAATAACCTCTGTGCCAGCCCTGCATCCCAATTGGCGTAAAAGGGTGCCACCCCTTCCAGTATATCGGCCAGGCTCAGCGTCTGCGGCAAAGCCATGTTGTCATCCACAAAAATCATATTTGCCGAAACGGTCAGGTCATTAAAGGGGCTGCGGTCAAACACCCTAATCTCTCCGGAACTTTGCTGCATAAAACCCGCCATTATTTTTAACAATGTGGTCTTTCCCGCACCGTTTGGCCCGATCAAACCGGTAATTTTATTTTCTTCAATGGCAAAAGACATCTTATTGAGAGCGTTAATATTGCCATACGTTTTGGTTAAGCCACTGCACTCCACCACATTCATCATGCATCCCCCCTGCTCTCGCTTCTTACCTGCCTGATAATATCAGTCAATTCATCATCGTCAATTCCCAGACGCTCCGCCTCCAGCACCAAATCCACCACCAGGTGCCTAAGCGTCTCATTTTTTCTTTTCTCCTGAATCATTTGTTGTGCATTTGGTGAAACAAACATACCCAGTCCCCTCTTTTTATACAGAATACCTTCATCAGCCAGGATTTTAAGACCCTTAGCTGCGGTGGCGGGATTGATATTATACATTTCCGCCAATTGATACTGTGAATAAACTTTCTCCTCCTGTGCCAGACTGCCGGTGAGTATTTCTGTCTCTAACCATTGGGCAATCTGCACATAAATGGGCGTCATCCCATCTGCATTGATTTTCATGGCACACCTCCCATACCGCTATAGTGCATTACTGCTATAATGCACTATACCATGCCCCAGCTTCACTGTAAAGGGCTTTTTTAAAGAAAATAGTTGCATGATACATCTATTTCATGATACACTTATCCCGAGGTGGTCAATATGCACTCACAACAAGAGCTGGCCCGCTTTCGGGAAATCATCCGTCTTCTGGGAAAAAATATTAACTTTTTTGATAAGTTCGGTGCCTCCTGCTGCGGAATCAGCGCCAGCCAATGGCAGGTAATCTGGGAAATCGGCAGTGCGGGAGAAATTTCTTTAAACGAAGTGGCTGCCCTGCTGAACCTTGATAGCAGCACCATGAGCCGGGCTATCAATAATCTGGCGGCACAGGACGTGGTTCAACGGCAGACAGATCCTGTAGACCGGCGGTACGTCAAAATTCACCTGACGCCTAAGGGAATGGACTTTTACCGGCGCATGGAAGAGATGATTGAGCGCTATTATGGAACAGTTTTGTATTCCATTCCCGCGGATAAAAGAAACCAGGTCACAGAAAGTCTGGAATTATTGCTAAAAGCACTGCAGGAAAACAAATGCTGTTAAGGTGGGAGATAAATGGAGAAAAATAAACCATGCTGTGCCCCAAAGTGCTGCGATACAGCACAAAGTTTTGAATCACAAAACTCAAACTTCCCCTCCTGGGTAGTAGACGAAATAGATACACCCATAGGAAAAATCCCCCGGATAAAAACTCAAACCGATTTCTCCGATGCTTTGGGAGCGCTAAAAGTACGACTGGGCATTAACCGTGACAACTACAAAGTACCCCCGGGACTGTATGCGGTGGGAGATCCAACGGAAAATTCTCCTGTGCTGGCCACCGCCAATTACAAACTTACCTTTGATGGGTTACGAAAAGAACTCCCAGGGCAAAACCTGTGGATTATTGTCCTGGACACCAGGGGGATTAATGTCTGGTGTGCGGCGGGAAAAGGCACTTTTGGCACAGCAGAGCTGATCAGAAGAATTGAACTGGCCCGGCTGGAAAAAGTAGTCTCACATAAAAACATCATTTTGCCGCAACTGGGGGCACCCGGAGTGGCAGCCCATGAGGTGCGCAAAAACACCGGCTTTAAGGTGAGTTATGGCCCCGTTTATGCAAAGGACCTGCCGGCTTTTCTGCAAAACGGCCAAGCTACAACAGCCATGCGCAAAGTACATTTCACCCTGGTGGACCGGCTTATCGTTATACCGGTGGAGCTAAATTATATCTTTAAAGTGGTACCGGCGCTTTTTATACTGCTCTTATTATTTAACCTGGTTTCACCGGGTGAAGTTGACTTCCTTTCATCTTTTATGCAAAGTGTTTCCAACCTGGTTCCCTATGTCATTGCTATTGTATTGGGCACCGTGGGCATTGCCGCCCTGCTGCCCTACATTCCCTTTCGCAGCTTTGCTGCCAAGGGGCTTTTGCTGGGCCTGGCCTGGTCTGCATTTACCGTCAGGCATTACGCCTTATTCAACTTTCCTGAAAACAGTCTGGTGGCTGCGGCAAATATCCTCTTTCTCACAGCACTGACCTCTTTCTTTGCTCTCAATTTTACCGGCTCCACAACCTACACCTCGGTATCCGGTGTGCAGAAAGAAACGCTTTACACAATACCCCTGCTTGCAGTAGGTACACTGATTGGCCTGGGACTGGCCATAGCTTATAAAATTATGCTTTTTAGAGGTTAAGGAGGGAAAAAATGGGCCTGACATATTTAAAGAACGTCACCACACTAAAACTGGATACGGATAAATGCAGCGGCTGCCGTCTTTGCACAGAGGTCTGTCCCCATCAGGTCTTTGCCATGGAGAATAAAAAAAGCCGCATTGCCAACAAAGAAGCTTGTATGGAATGCGGAGCCTGTGCCAGAAACTGCCCGACAGAAGCCATCACGGTCCACTCCGGGGTAGGCTGAGCGTACGCCATCATTCTTGGCAAGCTCACTGGACGTGAGCCAACCTGCGGTTCCCGTGATGACGGCTGTGGTTGTTAACAGAAGGGGCCTCGCATTTCTGCGAGGCCCCTTCTGTGCTGTTAATTGTCAGTGTGAAAAATATTATGGTAGATGGTCCGGATCTCGGAAAACGGGCGCCCTTCACCCAAAAAGGTTCCATCATGCCATACTTCAAAATGCAGATGTGGTGCACCGTCAAAAAAGCGGCTGCCGCCCACAATGCTGTAGCGGGTACCGGAGTTACCCACCGTACCGATCACCTGTCCACGGGTAACATCAGAGCCCACCCGGATTGATTCGTCCACACTTTCCAGATGTGCATAGCGGGTTAGAACTCCGTCAGGATGGGCAATCCATACCTGCCGGCCCAGGAATTTATCAGCAATGTCTTCCGGAGTAGGCTCTGCTTTTTTGGCAATGGCGATGGCTTCATTATATTCCTGCAGAGTCATCTCCACAAAATCATGATCTGCACGAACCACATAGCCGTCACCCGCTGCCAGGACCGGAGTGTGGCGGCGCACAAAGTAGTCCATCCCTTCATGGATTCCGTCACGATAAGCCCGTGGTGCGGTGGGCAGGCGCCTGTTCCAGCGACTCAGACCCACGCCTTGCAAGGGGGAGCTCAGATAGTTTAAACTTTCAATTAGTTGACCGGCTGTATTGGTGCGAAAGTTCAATGGTGCAGACCCCTCTTTTCCCGGAACGGCTACTTCCGACTCCCCACCGCATCCTGATACAAATAATAAGAGCAAAACGCACAACATCAGTACAAATGATTTATTTCTCATCCAACCACCTTTATACAATGTTTTCTGCCAGTATTCAAGGGTCCGGACAATGATTATTCAAGCCAATTTTTATATTATTTCTTTATTTTAATACATTAAAACATTAAAAACACCCATTCTCTGTGATTGCCAAACTCTCCTAAGTAATTTATAATTAACGATAACTTATATGTAAAAGGACTGAGGAAGACGCATGAAAACAGATATTAAATCTTTGATTATGGAAGCGGCAAACGCTGCCCGCGAAGAAACGGGAGATCATATTGAATCACAATTTACACAACGCCCCCAATGGCCAATAGACTGCACTGTGGGACCGGGTCTGGAAGGAGCCATCGCCTGTGAAAGTGCCGTAGGCTATGTTAACGGTACCGCGGGACGGCTCATTTACCGCGGCTATGATGTTTTTGACCTTTGCACCCATGCCAATTATGAGGAAGTTTCCTATCTTTTGCTGCACGGCCGCCTGCCCAACGAAGCGGAATACAAAAAATTCAATGAAACCCTGATAAAAGACCGGTATCTGCCCCTAACCCTGCGGCAGCTAATGGGCTTTCCCGTGGAAGCTATGAACAGCATGGCTTCTCTTCGCCTGGGAACCCTTCTTTTGCGGCAGACACTAACCTCCAGAGACTTAGATGACGACCGGCCTGATATTTCCACCGCCATCGGTGCCGATGAAGATTCCATCGCCATGGAATTGGCTCCCCTTGGGAAGGAACACGCCACGTACGAATTTAAACAGGAACAAAAAAAGCCGGACAATAACTTAGATAACGCCGCTGAACTGCGTTCCTGCTATCATTTAATTGCTGCTTTGCCCACCATTGTGGCGGCGGTTCACCGGGTACGTAATGGCGAGATGCCCATTGCCCCTGATGCGGAACTAAGCCATTCCGCAAACTTCCTTTATATGCTGACGGGCAAAAAACCCACACCGATAGAAGAAAAAATCATGGATGTGGCTCTGATTCTGCATGCGGACCACGGCATGAATGCCAGCACCTTTGCCACGCTGGTGGTAGCCTCTACCCTTTCGGATATCTATTTTTCCGTAGGTTCGGGGATTTCGGCACTTAATGGCCCCCTCCACGGCGGTGCAAATGAGAACGTTCTCTACACACTGCAGGAAATCGGTAATGAACAAAATGTGGAGAGCTGGGTGGAAAAAACACTGGCCGCCAAAGAAAAAGTACCCGGTTTCGGTCACCGGGTGTATAAAGCATACGACCCGCGGGCCAAAATCCTGGCACCTCGGCCAAACAACTGCCCAAGAA
>NZ_ACJM01000032.1:0-2500 GCF_000174415.1 Dethiobacter alkaliphilus AHT 1 | reverse complement strand
CACACTTTTAAATCCTTGTCAAACCCATTATGCAGGTAATTGTTGGTTAGTTGATACCAACCTTACTGTCAATGGTTACTATACGGTCAAACCCTTCTGCAGGCGCCGGTTCTTCCACATCCTTTAGCCTTTGCCTGATAACCTCAGCGGGAACCCTTCGCTTCCGATTCTCATTTCGCTGCAAAGCTTCACCCAGATCCGTTTTTATGTAGTATGCCATGACCTGTGCTTCAAGCTCCTTTGCCAGCTGAATAAAGGGCTGGCGCTCACTGGCCTTAACAAAAGTAGCATCCAGTATCACAGAACGTTCATTCTCTAATGCTGTAATCATTCTGTCCTTCATAATCTGAAATACCAATGCATTATGAGACATATTTGCCACATCTCCAAAGACAGACTCCCGGATCTCATCACTGGAGAGATAGCTGAACTTTTTGGGGTTTTCTCTAAGTAATTTTTGCGCCCAGCTGGATTTTCCCGAAGCAGGGATGCCGATAAAAAGACAGACTCGCAGTTCCATGTCAAAAAGGCCTCCCTTTGACAGCTTGTTTTCCCCAAAACCTAAGTATAAGTTGCCAAGAAAAGAAAGTATTATTCATTCTTCTGCTGGTCATACTTCACCAAACTGCATTGCACAGAATACATCTTGACAGTACACACCTTGCAAAGTGTGTCCGAGTAAAATACCCGCTTACACGCCTCACATACCGGGGTATTGCATTTTCGGCAAACAGCAACTGCAGAATGATTGTCAAAACTGCAGTTCATAAGTCAGCGCCTCCTCTCTTACACTTCAAGCACTTCGGGTTTTTTCGCCAGAATAAGATACTCACAGGAAACGGGATCCGCTTCTATTTCCTGAAAGCCTGCGTCTTCAAGCATAAGAGCCAAGTCGCCAGGCGTTAAAAACAAAGATGGTTCCCCCAAGAGCCTCTCTATACCTGCCAGCACCCGTATGGAAAAGCAGTCCGGGTTAAACTCAAGAAAACAAATTAACCCATAAGGCTTTAGAACTCGATGGCATTCTTTTAGCACGTCTTTTTGTTTCCGGATATGATGGAAGACATCTACCACAGTAATAATATCAAAGGCATTCTCCATAAAGGGTATGCTTAACGCATCGCCTAAAACCACCCGGTCTGCCGGCAAAACACTTTGTGCCTGCCTGACCATCTGAGGTGAAGAATCAAGGAGCCAGACGTCTGCGCCTGAAGCCATCATTTGTGAAGCGATCTTTCCCGTACCTCCGCCAAGGTCCAGGACCTTGCTTCCCTCCAAAGGAGAAAGCTTACTTACAAGCTGCTTGCCATGGCGCTCCTGCATTTTAGGAAAAAGCATATTATAAATGGGCGCAATAACCGTAAAAAGATTCATCCGAGACTCCTTCCCGCCACTCATCGTAGTGCCTCATCTCTAAATTAATATTATAATCTTACAGCACGGAACTCAACCCATTGCCAAATGTTATACAAATGATTAATAACATTAAACCCGACCCCCAGTATTATGTAGTAGTCGCAAACCCTACCGGTTAATTAACTGTCGAAGGGGTAACCATTGCCGAAGCACCAAAAAAGCCTTGCACAAAAGTGCAAGGCTTTTTATGGCTCCCCGAGTAGGACTCGAACCTACAGCCTACCGGTTAACAGCCGGTTGCTCTACCATTGAGCTATCGAGGAATACAGCCGAACCCAAGGGCTTTATAGCGTCCTCGGATTCGGGGGTTAAATAAGGATCTGGCAGAGACCTACTCTCCCCAGGGACTCGCGTCCCAAGTACCATCGGCGCTGGAGGACTTAACGTCCGTGTTCGGAATGGGAACGGGTGTGACCCCTCCGCTATTTCCACCAGAAAGTTCTCTCAAAACTGAACAGCGATATGTTAAAGAGTATAAACTATCACAAGATTTAGGTCAAGCCCTCGACCTATTAGTACCGGTCAGCTTAAGACATTGCTGCCATTACACCTCCGGCCTATCAACCAGATCATCTCTCTGGGGTCTTACCTCGTTAACCGAGCGGGAAAACTTATCTTAGAGGGGGCTTCGCGCTTAGATGCTTTCAGCGCTTATCCCGTCCAGACATAGCTACCCAGCAGTGCCCTTGGCAGGACAACTGGTACACCAGAGGTCTGTCCATCCCGGTCCTCTCGTACTAGGGACAGCTCTCTTCAATTTTCTACGCCCATGACAGATAGGGACCGAACTGTCTCACGACGTTGCTGAACCCAGCTCACGTACCGCTTTAATTGGCGAACAGCCAAACCCTTGGGACCTAATACAGCCCCAGGATGCGATGAGCCGACATCGAGGTGCCAAACCTCCCCGTCGATGTGGACTCTTGGGGGAGATAAGCCTGTTATCCCCGGGGTAGCTTTTATCCGTTGAGCGACGGCCCTGCCACGCAGCACCGCCGGATCACTAAGTCGGACTTTCGTCCCTGCTCCACCCGTCGGTGTCGCAGTGAAGCTTCCTTCTGCCTTACACTCTACGCGCGATACC
>NZ_ACJM01000031.1 GCF_000174415.1 Dethiobacter alkaliphilus AHT 1 | reverse complement strand
GATTAGTCTGAAGCCAAAAAAAAAGTCTATACCTTTCGGTACAGACTTTTTCAAACTCTCTATCCTAAGAGTTCATCAATTTTCTTTTTCAGCTGTTCCTTGGGCACAAAGCCTACCTGAGTATCTACAGATTCTCCGCCTTTAAAAAACATCAGTGTAGGAATGCTCATAATTTTGTAATTGCCGGCGGTGGTTCTGTTCTTATCCACGTTGACCTTGACAATCTTTACTTTACCGTCCATGTCACGGGCTACCTCTTCCAATACAGGAGCCATCATCCGGCAGGGCCCACACCAGGCAGCCCAGAAATCCACCACTACCGGTACGTTGGCCTTAAGTACCTCATCTGCAAAGTTGGCATCACTGACTTCCAATACATAATCACTCACTTTTGTTTGCCTCCCTTTCTTTTAGTTCATCCAAATAATGCGCGGCATTGACAGCGGCGATGGCGCCGTCGGAGACTGCAGTAACCACCTGGCGCAAAGATTTTTCCCTGAGATCTCCGGCTGCGTACACCCCGGGAACCGACGTTTCCATGTCTTCATTGGTTAGCAGGTACCCATGTTTGCTTTGCGGCAGTTCATCCCCTAAAAATTCTGTATTGGGCAACAATCCCACATAAAGGAAAATTCCTTCCACGGCCAGGTCCCATGTTTTATTTTGCACCTTATCATGCAAAGTTACACTTTCAACACCGTCTGTACCGTTGATTTTTGTCACCACAGTATTTAAAATAAGTTCAATTTTGGGGTTAGCCTTAACCCGGTCCTGCAAAATGCCAATGCCCCGTAACTCTTCCCGGCGGTGCACCAGATACACTTTGGACGCAAACTTGGTCATCACCAGTGCCTCTTCCAGTGCGGAGTCACCACCACCCACCACCACAACTTCTTTGTCATGGTAAAAGGAGCCGTCGCACGTTACACAGTAAGAAACGCCTTTTCCTTTCAACTCTTTTTCGCCCGGAACATCAAGGGGACGGGAACGGGTACCGGTGGCAATCAACAGTGTCTTGGCGCGAAATGCACCCTCTGTGGTATGTACCTCTTTGACATCACCCTGAAGCGATACCCGCTCAATGGTGGTCAACGCCATTTCCGTGCCAAATTTGCGTGCCTGCTCTTCCAAAAGCTGACCGAACTCCAGGCCGTTAATTCCTTCAGGAAAACCGGGGTAGTTTTCCACGATATCACTGGTAGCGATTTGCCCTCCGGAGAGCATATGCTCAATTACAAGTACCGACATTCGGGAGCGAGACGCATAAATAGCTGCAGTTAGCCCTGCAGGGCCACCCCCGAGAACAATCAAATCATACAAAGTTTCCTGACGGGTCATGAACTTGCCTCCTAACGTATGTAGCACAGCGAATATATCCATTCTACCAGATGCTGCACCATCAGGCAACGGAAGACAAGAATACGAAAGAAATTGAGTAACTCTTAAAAATCATTCTAACAGAAACCATCCGGGAGAATATTAAATTCCGCTTAACAGAGTAAGAGGTATGGGCGTTTGCCCACACCTCTTTTATACATTTAGCTTTAAAGATAAGTCCAGAGCCCGGTAGCGGTGGGTCAGATAGCCCAGTGAAATTAAATCCACTCCGGTTTGGGCCACTTCGCCGAGGCGTCCGGCAGTAATTCCCCCGGATGCTTCCACCAGAGCCCGTCCGTTTACCAGCCCAACGGCGGCAGTCATATCCTCACTGTTCATATTATCAAGCATAATCACATCCACCCCACAGTCCAGTGCTTCTTGCACCTGGGGCAGCGTGGCCGCCTCCACCTCAATCTTAACGGGAAATCCCACATGCTTACGCACCCGTTCAACGGCAGCGGTAATGGAACCGGCTCCTTCAATATGGTTATCCTTAATCATAACCATGTCGGCCAGGTTAAAACGGTGATTTTCACCGCCCCCTACCCGCACCGCATATTTTTCCAGAACACGCAGCCCCGGCGTAGTTTTGCGGGTATCCACAATACGTGCCTTGGTTCCGACTACCTCCTGTATGGCTTGCCGGGTCAGTGTGGCCACTCCCGACATACGCTGCAGGAAGTTAAGGGCTGTCCGCTCCCCCTTTAATATTGAAGCAACAGAGCCGTCAATGGTGGCCACAACATCACCGGGCTTTATCAGGTCGCCGTCAGTGCAGGCAGGCTTAAAGTCCACACCGTCATCCACCTGGGCAAACACATAGGCGGCTACCGGCAGTCCTGCCACCACCGCTTCTTCACGGGAGATGATTTTGGCGCTTCCTTTTTCATCGGTAAAAATACTATCGGTGGTTCGGTCCCCCAGAGAAAGATCTTCTGTTAAAGCAGCATCGACTGCATGTTTAAACTGCAATGGGTGCACAGGTACCATCCTCCTTTTCATTTAACGGACGGTGACAACGGGCAAAGTCTGCATTCTTGCAGGGGTAGTCGCTGCGGAAATGGCCACCGCGGCTTTCTTTGCGCCAGAGGGCACCTTTGACAATTAAACCCGCCACGGTAAGCAAATTATGAAGCTCACGGCTCTCCTGATTGGCGCTTAGCGGCACCGTTGTGCCAATTTTTTTCAGTTCTGCTTCCAGTTCGGCTAAGCGCCGTCCTTCCCGCAATACACCGGCATCGGCAAACATGCGCTGCCGCACATGCTCCCGTATTCCTGCTATTTGCAGAGAATTTGCTTCCTGCTTATTACACGGGGCAAATCGCACCTTTTGCGGGGAGTTGGCACCCCGTTTTTCTATATCCCGCACAGCCCGCCAGGCAAACACCAGTCCTTCCAAAAGCGAATTACTGGCTAACCTGTTGGCGCCATGGACTCCGCTGCAGGCTACTTCCCCACAGGCATACAGTCCGGGCAAACTGGTCTGGCCATTAAGGCCGGTGACCACACCGCCCATAGCATAATGTGCCGCCGGAGAAACGGGCAACCAGTCTTTGGCCATATTCAAGCCACGCTCACCGGCTTTTTGATAGATGGTGGGGAAACGCTTTTGTAAAAACGCCTGGCCTTTATGGGTGATATCCAGAAAAACGTCGCCGCCGTCCTCCTTCTTCATCTCCTGCAGAATTGCCCGGGCCACCACATCCCGGGGACCCAATTCTGCCATGGGATGATAGTCATCCATAAAACGCTCACCACGATGATTACGCAAAACCGCTCCTTCGCCACGTACAGCCTCGGAAATCAGGAACGTTTCCTGCTCTGAGCGGCCTCTGAACACGGTGGGATGAAACTGGACAAACTCCATATCCGCCACCCGGGCCCCGGCCCGGTAAGCCATGGCCACACCGTCGCCGGTGGCCACCTCCGGATTGGTTGTCCGGGCAAAAACCTGTCCCAAACCGCCGGTTGCCAATATGACCGCACCGGCGCGAATTTCCTCCCCCGTTACAGTACGGATGCCACAGACCGTTCCTTCGTGCTGCAACAGTTCCGTGACAAATACATGCTGGCGGATTGTCACCGACTTACTTTTTAGAAGGGTACTTTGCATGGTTTCCTGAATGAGGCGTCCGGTGGCATCGCCGCCGCAGTGCAGTACACGGTTATGGTGATGAGCACCTTCCCGGGTCAGCGCCAGTGAACCGTCTATTCTGTCAAAGGGGGTTCCCAGCGACATAAGCTCTGCCACACGCCGGGGGCCTTCTTCCACCATAACGGCCACAGCAGCCGGATCGCAGATGTCTACCCCCGCTGCCAGAGTGTCCTCTAGATGCTGGCGGGGACTGTCATCATCACCAACTGCCGCCGCAATACCGCCCTGGGCAAGCCAAGTGTTGGTATCCTGTAGCTTTCCCTTAGTTACCAGGCAAACACGGGCAAACTCCGCAGCGCTCAGTGCTGCATAAAGCCCGGCAATGCCGCTGCCCACCACAATAATATCATATTCGCTTGTTTGACTTTTCTTTGTGTGACCCATCGGTCATCACTCCCTAACCTGATGATAAAACTCCCGCTTTTAAAAAGCGGGAGGGTAAATCAAGTTAATCTTTGCTTACGATACGGCCAGCATACGCTCCAATGCTCTGCGGGCCCCTTCCCTGACTTCATCATCAACGGTAATCACCGGCTGCATGTTCTCCAGAGCAGCTGCAACCTTCTCCAGGTTGGTGTATTTCATATTGGGGCAAACCAATCCTTGATGGAGCAGATAAAATTCCTTTTCGGGATTTTCTTTCTCCAGGCGGTGAATCAGGCCCATTTCCGTCCCAATAATCAGCTTCTTGTGTTCTGATTCCCGGGCAAATTTCAGTATCCCGCCGGTGGAGAAGGCATGGTCTGCTTTCTTTACCACCTCAGGCCGGCATTCCGGGTGAACTACTACCACAGCATCGGGATGCCTTTCACGGGCCGCATCAACATCTGCCGCCCGGACACGGTGATGGGTTATGCAGTACCCCTCCCACATAATCATACGCTTGTCCGTTCTGTCGGCAATAAAGCTCCCCAGATTCATATCCGGTACAAAAAGAATTTCCTCGGTATCCAGCGAATTTACCACGTTGAGCGCGTTGGAGGAAGTGACACAAACATCACTTTCCGCCTTCACAGCAGCAGAAGAATTAACGTAGGTAACCACTGTAGCATTGGGATGCTCTTTCTTTTTCTCGCGCAGGGCATCTGCCGTTACCATGTCGGCCATAGGGCAGCCGGCCAGAATTTCCGGCAAAAGCACGGTCTTTTCCGGCGCCAGGATTGCAGCACCTTCTGCCATAAAATGCACACCGCAAAAAACGATGACATCGGCATCGGTATCTGCAGCCACACGGCTCAGCCCAAAAGAATCTCCCACATAATCAGCGATATCCTGTACCTCACCAATCTGATAATTATGCGCCAGAATCACAGCATTTCTTTCTTCTTTTAATTTCAGTATCTTTTCTGTCAGCTGAGCATTTTGTTCACGCATAAAAAAAACATCCTCTCCCTTATTTGCACTCAATTATGCCACGGGAGAGGTGTCTTGTCAACTGTAAATACATTGCAGGGCTGTTAAAAGGTTTTCTTCACAATCAATCCACAAGGAAATGAGCAGCGCGCAGGCCGGCGATAATCTCCTCCAAAACCCCGTTATCAGGGGCTTCAATGGTATGCAGATGCACACCGTCGGTAAGTTCGGCCAAAGGACGTGCCTCCGTCACTGCCAACCGTTCCAGAAAGTGGTTCAGGTCGCGCCGGCTGGAGATCATCAAGTTACCGCGCATTTCTCCATATACCGGATGCTCCACCACCACATCCAAAACCTTTCCTCCCAAATCAACCACAATGCCGATTTCCGCTTCAATCTCCTGGGGAGTATGTCGACAGGCTAAAACAGCCTGCACAGCAGCCGCAGCCTGATTCAGAGGTATCATATACCCTTGAGGCGTGGCCAGGATCTGCTCACCGGCGGCACGCAAAATAGCAATGTCCTGCACAATCACCTGTCGGCTTACACCAAACCGTTGTGCCAGGTCGCCGCCGGTAACCGGTTTCTCTGCTTCCCGCAGTGACCTGAGCAACTCCTCACGTCTTTTTTCCGCTTCCATCACTACCTCCCGACACAATACTTACCGAAGCCGGAGCCATTTAACACCGGCTAATTTTTATTCCTGTAAAACGAACTCCACCCTGACAGTATCCTGCACATCACCGTTTTGAGCACCTTGCGTATTAATCTCCATTAACAGCGTCTCTTCTGCCACAACCTCCGAATCCACCACCACATTCAGGGAAAAATATTTCCAGTCCCGGGAAGCGTTCATACCTGTTACCCCGCTAATTAACACAGTACCGCTGCCATCCATCAGCCGATACTGCACATTTCCCTCATGTTCATTAATAATACCCTCTACCTTAAAGCGATGCCCCACCTGCTCACCAGGGCCGGGAGAAAACACTTTAATGTGTGCCGAGCCAGCTGCAATGGGTTGCAGATAATCAATTTCCAAAAGCTGCGGCACAAAATCCTCGTCCCCAACCGCTTTAAATTCCACCGGCAGGCCGGTGGCCTCAATCATTTCCAAGGCATAAGGATAGGTTTCCTCTGCATTAACGTCCTTATCCTCGTCCGGAGCAGTAAACTTAACTTCAACATAGACCTTTTCATCTTCTTCGTCCACGTCCACATCTATGATTTCCACATTATAACCGTCGGATTCCTTTTGGCCGTAGGTAACCAAGAGATACTGCATACCGTCCAGCTCACGGGACTGGCCCAAAAAAATTCCGCGTGAATATTCCAGCCAGTCATCAATAATTTCTTCAGCAGCCGGTTCGTCCACGTCGTTATTCTCACCATTTTCATATTCGCCAACAGCATCATTACCATTTAAAGAATTATTCTGCGAGGACATGTCCCCGTTTTCAGCGCATCCGGTAACCAGTACAATCCCCAACAAAAGTGTTAACAACAAGACAAGTCGTTTTCTGAGCATGCAAATTATCCTCCCGACATGATTCTACATCCAGTATGGTTTATTTTACATCAAATAGAGCAAAAATGGAAGAATATTTTACTTTCCTGCCGGTTTGCCGATTATGGAAGCGGGCGCTAAGACCACCGATCCCGCCAGAACCGACCTACTGTTTCCAGCGAAAAAACCTCCCCAATATAAAGGTTTTATTTTGTAAATGAATAGTGTATAATCAATTATAACTGTAGCTAATACAGTTCAGATATCAATTTTTGAGAGGAATGAGTTATTTTGCTGCCCCAACTTAATATCGGCAACCTCAAAGTGAAAATTCCCATTATTCAGGGTGGCATGGCTGTACGGGTATCCACGGCCAAACTAGCCGCTGCTGTTGCTAATGAAGGTGGTGCAGGCGTCATAGCCGGTACCGGCCTGTCTGTTCAAGCCCTGCAAGAAGAAATACGCAAAGCCCGGGAACTGACTTCCGGCATAATCGGCGTCAACGTCCTCTTTGCCGCTAGCCAGTTTGCGCAACTAGTAAGAGCTGCCATGAAAGAACGTGTAGATTTCATCGTTTCCGGAGCAGGCTTCTCCCGCGACATCTTTGCCTGGGGAAAAGAAATGAACGTTCCTGTTCTCTCCATGGTTTCCTCGGCAAGGGTAGCTAAGCTGGCCGAGAAGATGGGAGCTGCCGCCGTAATTGTGGAAGGCAAGGAAGCGGGAGGACACCTGGGCACCGACAGATCCGTCTTTGACCTCCTCAAAGAAGTTGTCGGTTCTGTCAAGATTCCGGTAATTGCCGCCGGAGGAATTATGGATGGCTATGATATAAAAAAAGCACTGGATTACGGTGCCGATGGAGTGCAAATGGCCACACGCTTTGTGGCCAGCACCGAATGTGAAGCCAGTGATAAATTTAAGGACCTGTATTTAAACAGCCGCCCCGAGGATTCAGTCCTCATTGATAGTCCGGTAGGTCTCCCTGGCCGGGCCCTCCGCAACCAACTGACTGAGCGGTTGGCCGCTGAAAAAAAGCTCCCACTGGAGAATTGCGACAGCTGTCTCAAAAAATGCAGCCATGCTTTCTGCATTCTCGACGCTCTGGAAAAGGCGGTTGACGGTGATGTGGAAAACGGCTTGGTGTTCTCCGGAGAGTACTTCCATAAAATCAAGGAAATCCTGCCCGTCAGCCAAATTATGAAGCAACTTATAGCTGAGTACGAAGAGGCTCAAGGCGACAACCCGCGCATCACCTTGGCCCAATAAACACGTTTCCAGAACCTCAAGTCATAATATCAAGACCAACGCAAAAAAGCCTTGCACCATAAAGTGCAGGGCTTTTCCCGTAAACTAAAAGCTACGGATAACTAAACAGACAAACTGACCCACTCCAGTCGGCCACCTAAACCTCTCCCAGATAAATCTCATCAATTGCCAGACGTGGCCGCGGTTTTGGATCCTGCGCCGAATATCCAACAGGCAGCAGCGCCACCACATGCAGTGATTCAGGCAGCTCCAGCAGCTCTTTGACACGACGCTGACTAAACAACATTACCCAGCAGCTGCCAAGCCCCAAATCAACGGCTCTTAATACCATGTGCTCAATAGCAATAGCCGCATTGAGACTAAGATACGCAAGGTTTGCCGCATCATCCC
The DNA here is from genome assembly GCF_000174415.1 of Dethiobacter alkaliphilus AHT 1. Taxonomy (NCBI): domain Bacteria; kingdom Bacillati; phylum Bacillota; class Dethiobacteria; order Dethiobacterales; family Dethiobacteraceae; genus Dethiobacter; species Dethiobacter alkaliphilus. The sequence goes on along the minus strand of NZ_ACJM01000031.1, from coordinate 1,872 downwards.
GCGGTCTTTTTTTAGCGTAATCCTTGCCGGTCATCTTCTCCAAATCAGTGCCTGCAAATGCCCCGCTTTCCCGTAATTCTTTAACCCTCTGCCCCTTGGTGTCCACAGAGCTCTTATCCACACAGCAGACCATTATCAGGGGCGCCTGCGCAATGAAGTTTACATTATACGTACATTTGGCTAACCGCTCTCTCTTCTCCTGGCTGGTAACAGCCATAAAGCGCCAGGGCTGAAGGTTTGTCCCTGACGGCGCCTGACGCGCAGCTTCCAACAATTCCACAATGGTTTCACCCGGCAGCTTATCCTCTTTAAATTTACGAATACTCCGTTGCTTTTCAATTGCCGCTTTTAGTTCCAACTATTGCACTCCTCTCAATTCCAGCATAATTGCAGTATAACACAAACATAAAATAAAATCGAAATTGGAGTAACCTTAATCAAAGGACCAAAAAAAGCCTTGCACAGTTGTGCAAGGCTTTTTATGGCTCCCCCGAGTAGGACTCGAACCTGGGCCTAACCCAGTGAGCAGCGCGAACGGAGTTAATGTAGCCAAATAATGATAATGACACTACCACCAGAGTGTTGAATACAACAACGAGTCAGCACGTTGTGTAGCAGTCGCCAAACCCCTATCGGTTAAATAACTGGCGAAGGAATGTAATATTGCCCTAAACGCCAATAATGCCCTGCACGTTTTGTGCAGGGCATTATTTGGCTCCCCGAGTAGGACTCGAACCTACAACCTATCGGTTAACAGCCGATTGCTCTACCATTGAGCTATCGAGGAATACAGCCGAATCCAAGGGCTTTATAGCGTCCTCGGATTCGGGGGTTAAATAAGGATCTGGCAGAGACCTACTCTCCCAGGGACTCGCGTCCCAAGTACCATCGGCGCTGGAGGACTTAACGTCCGTGTTCGGAATGGGAACGGGTGTGACCCCTCCGCTATTTCCACCAGAAAGTTCTCTCAAAACTGAACAGCGATATGTTAAAGAGTTATTCACCAGAAATGCGTGCCTTTTCAGTTTCCTTAATCACGCATTTCGGTACTGTATTCCTTAGCCACTTTTCAAATGAAAAGTGATTTATTAAAATACAGTACAAATTAAGGTTAAGTCCTCGACCTATTAGTACCGGTCAGCTTAAGACATTGCTGCCATTACACCTCCGGCCTATCAACCAGATCATCTCTCTGGGGTCTTACCTCGTTAACCGAGCGGGAAAACTTATCTTAGAGGGGGCTTCGCGCTTAGATGCTTTCAGCGCTTATCCCGTCCAGACATAGCTACCCAGCAGTGCCCTTGGCAGGACAACTGGTACACCAGAGGTCTGTCCATCCCGGTCCTCTCGTACTAGGGACAGCTCTCTTCAATTTTCCTACGCCCATGACAGATAGGGACCGAACTGTCTCACGACGTTCTGAACCCAGCTCACGTACCGCTTTAATTGGCGAACAGCCAAACCCTTGGGACCTAATACAGCCCCAGGATGCGATGAGCCGACATCGAGGTGCCAAACCTCCCCGTCGATGTGGACTCTTGGGGGAGATAAGCCTGTTATCCCCGGGGTAGCTTTTATCCGTTGAGCGACGGCCCTGCCACGCAGCACCGCCGGATCACTAAGTCCGACTTTCGTCCCTGCTCCACCCGTCGGTGTCGCAGTGAAGCTTCCTTCTGCCTTTACACTCTACGCGCGATTCCCGACCGCGCTGAGGAAACCTTTGAGCGCCTCCGTTACTCTTTGGGAGGCGACCGCCCCAGTCAACTGCCCACCTGACACTGTCCCGGAACCGGAATAACTGCTCGCGGGTAGAAATTTCGCTTATGAAAAGGGTGGGTATCCCCACGGGGTTGACCTCCCACCCGAGGGCTG
>NZ_ACJM01000030.1 GCF_000174415.1 Dethiobacter alkaliphilus AHT 1 | reverse complement strand
CCCCTATGTTATTCCCGCGGCTGCTGGCACGCTAGTCAGCGGGAGCTTCCTCCAGGGGTACCGTCAGAACCTCTTCCCCCCTGCACAGAACTTACGACCCTAAGGCCTTCATCGTTCACACGGCGTGGTGCGTCAGGCTTTCGCCCATGCGCCAAGAATCCCCCCTGCTGCCTCCCGTAGGAGTCTGGACCGTGTCTCAGTTCCAGTGTGGCTGATCGTCCTCTCAGACCAGCTACCCATCGTTGCCTTGGTGAGCCGTTACCTCACCCAACTAGCTAATGGGACGCGGGCTCATCCGGAAGCGAAATACATTTCTTCACAGAATCATGCGATTCCGTGAAGGTATCCGGTATTAGCAGCCCTTTCGGGCTGTTATCCCAGTCTTCCGGGCAGATTGCCCACGTGTTACTCACCCGTGCGCCACTAGGTCGGTCGGGTAGCAAGCTACCCTAGGACCCCGTTCGACTTGCATGTGTTAAGCACGCCGCCAGCGTTCGTCCTGAGCCAGGATCAAACTCTCCAAAAAGTATATCAGAACTGCTAAGCAGTCTGGTCTTCATTAGAGAAGATTTGAATGGCTCCAATTTGTTTTGAAGCATTGTTGTTTGTCCGGTTCAGGGCCAAGCCCTGCCTTGACAAAACGTAAAGTGTTACATCGTAATCGATGTTACTTCGCATGGCATTTCCTGTTTAGTTTTCAAAGAGCAAAACTCTCTTTACATCCTTGCCGCTCTCGCAGAGCGGAATTATATCTTACCATGTTCAAGGTGTTATGTCAACAGTCCTTTTTTTGGAAGATACCGGCTCGCAGCCGTTATTCCGTTTGCTCGATTAGCAAGTAGTGCCGTTTTTGCGGCAACAGATATTATCTTATCATGTTTGCTGCTTTGTTTCAACCGGTAGTTTTTGGTAACTTTCCGTTTCCTCACTGCCGGTGACCCGTTTTTTGGGCACGGAAATTATCTTACCATGGTTTGGCGCTAAAGTCAATCATATAATTTATACCAAAACCCGCTTTCATTTTCCCCCAGAACAATATCCGTTATGCGTTATGCAGGAGCAAGTTAATAGTGTGACGAATAATCATAGAAACTCACCAGCAGGATACGAGGAGGATACGATATGGAGCAGGAAAAGAGATGCCCGGAATGTGGCAGTACCAATATAGGACAGGGTAAATGGAGCGGATATGCAGCACTGGCACCCATGCATAAGTTACTTAGCCTAGGCTCCGAAGTAAGGGCCGAGCTATGTACAGATTGCGGCCTGATTACTGCTATGCGTGTCAAAAATCCGGAGAAGTTCAGGTAGTGTTTACTGTTAATAATAGAAACAATGTTGCTTGTCTGAAAATGGACCGGATCATATTTGGCTGGCGATTAAGAACTGCATATGCATTTCTGGTTGACGGCCTGGCAATTGAGAGCGGTCCGGCGCATTTTAAAAAACAGATGCGGGAGTTTCTGGCGGCAAATACCCTCCGACAGGCCGTTTTTTCTCATTCTCATGAGGATCATGCCGGAAATGTTGATTTATTTAATCAACTAGGCATTACTCCATTAGTACATGAATGTGCTTTGGCAAACTTAACTTTACCCCCACCGGTACCGTTATATCGCCGCATTGTCTGGGGCAATCCGGCCAGCGGAAAATGCCGGACCGTGGGCAGCACCATTGAAACTGATCGGCATACGTTCCAGGTAATCCAGTCCCCCGGTCATGCAACTGATCACATCTGCCTGTATGAAGAAAACGAGGGCTGGCTGTTTACCGGAGACTTGTATGTGGGAGAAAAAATTATCTATCTTTATGACCAGGAGGATATTGCAGCACTGAAAAAAACACTGCATATGTTATCCAACCTGCATTTCTCCGTAATTTTTTGCAGTCATCGCGGCCCCTTGCAAAAAGGCCCGGATGCTTTTAGACGTAAGTTAGCATATATTGAGGATCTGGAAGAAAAGGCACAAGACTTACAAAAGCTAGGCCTTACACCAAGGAAAATAACATACAGGCTGCTGGGCAAAGAAGATTATATGTACTTAATCAGTGGTGGTGAATTTTCCAAAACGGCATTTATAAATGCCCTGCTTTCTCAGAAAAAATAGATTGCAATTATTGGCCTGTGGTAAAACAAAACCAAAGAATCATTCTGTAGCAGCACGGATAAAAAATCAGTGCTGTTTTTTATTGCAGAAATTATGAGGAAGCAGGTAGCCGGGTACGAGCATATTGGCGCACTGTTTTCCATATTTATGTTAAAGGAATAACTTATAAAAACCAGGGACTGTAGCTATGGAAATGCTTATCTTCTGCAACATTCGGCTGTCCCGGCCCTAAAAAGCCAATTACAATTTTAAGGGGGTTAAACAAGTATGAGGAGTAAACGGTTGTCGTTGTTTTTGGTGGTACTGTTAGTGCTCAGTATTTTTGCCATCGGCGGTTGTGGTGAGGGCAACAACAATGAAGAACCGGCAGATAACGGTGACGAAACAGCCACTGTACAGCGCCTCAACATGGGTTCCGGTTGGGTCACCGGAGTTTACTACCCACTGGCTGGAGCCATGTCCCGCATTGCCCATGAAGCAATGGACAACATCTCCCTCACAGTTGAATCGTCGGGAGCATCGGTAGTTAATGTAAAGCTTATTGGCAGCGGTGACCTGGACCTGGCTATTGTACAGAATGATGTTGCTTATTACGCCTACAACGGATTGTTCAGAGATGACTTTAAAGAAAACCCGGTTACCAATATGAAGGGGCTCTTCACACTCTATCCCGAGCCGGTTCAGTTGGTCGCCAGCGTGGAGTCAGGCATTTCTTCCCCGGCAGACCTGGCCGGTAAGCGGATTGCTGTGGGTCCGCTGGGTAGCGGTGCGGAAGTCAATGCCATGCAGATTATTGAAGTGTACGGCATGGAACTTGACGACTTTGCCGCAGTGGAGCGGTTGGAAGCAGGCGAGGCCGCCGATTATCTTAAAGACGGCAGAGTTGATGCTGCATTCTTTACTGTAGGCATCGGCGCTTCTGTAATCGCCGACCTGGCAGTGACCAGCGATATTGTTGTTGTTGATATTGATGATGAAAAAGCTGAAGAACTTATGGAACTGGAAGATTTCTATGCCAGGGCCACTATCCCCGGTGATGTGTACAACAACGTCCCCGAAGCTAATACCATCGCCGTAGTGTCCATGGTAGTGGCACATGAGGACCTGAGTGAAGAGTTAATGTACGAGTTTGTGAAAGGTATCTTTGATAATGTTGAAACAATTCATAATGCCCACGCCATTGCCGGAAAGCTAGTCACCCTGGAGACCGCCCTGGACGGCATGCCGCTGGATCTGCACCCCGGTGCGGAAAGATTCTTCGAAGAAGTTGGCATGCGGTAATATTGCTGTGTGATTCTACTGGTGCAGGGTGATTTTGCCCTGCACCAGTTAGAATAGGAGTGATCAACGGTGAACATTGATGAGATTATTAAAACCAGCCGCGACATTGATCTGCACGAGATCAGTGACGAGGGAAAAATCCGTAACCCTGGAGGGATTTTGGCCCTGGTGATTTTTATCATTGGGCTAATTTGGTCTCTATTTCATTTCTACACCGCCGGCTTCGGTTTATTAACCGCAACTTTGCAGCGCTCCGCTCATCTGTCCATAGGCTTGGCTCTCTGTTTTCTGTATTTTCCTTTCAACCGCAAAAAGGAAGTTGCTTATCATAAAATTCCCTGGCATGACATTCTCCTGGCGCTGACCGGGTTTATGACCATAATTTATACCTTTGTTTTCTACAACGATTTGGTATGGCGTGTAGGCATGCCCAACCAAATTGATCTGTTGGTTGGTGGGCTGGCCATCATTTTGGTACTGCTGGCGGCACACCGGGCCTTTGGCCCGGCGTTGCCTATCGTCACCATCGTTTTTTTGTTCTATCCCTTTGTTGGCCAATACTTACCGGAAATCATCGGTCACGGTGGATACCGAATGGTGCGGGTAATTAACGATCTTTATCTGACCAACACCGGCATCTTTGGCATCCCCATCGGCGTTTCATCCACCTTTGTTTTCACCTTTGTTCTCTTTGGCTGTTTCTTTCAGGCCTCAGGAGCAGCACAATATATAGTCCAGCTGTCCTTTGCCGCCATGGGACGCTTCAAAGGCGGGCCGGCCAAAGCAGCGGTGGTAGCCAGTGGCTTTATGGGCAGCATTGCCGGCAGTTCTGTAGCCAATACCGTGGTTACCGGATCCATCACCATTCCCATGATGAAAAAAACCGGCTTTTCTTCAGAAGTGGCCGGAGGCGTAGAGACGGCCGCCTCCACCGACGGGCAGTTTCTCCCTCCTATCATGGGAGCAGCAGCTTTTGTTATGGCGGAGTTTACCGGAATTCCTTATTGGCAAATATGTATCGCTGCGGCCTTACCGGCAATAATCAGTTACGCAGCGCTGCTTTGCATTGTTCACCTGCAGGCTGCAAAAACCGGCATGCAAGCCATGCCCAAAGCTCAGATTCCTCCGCTTCTGACCACATTTATCAAAGGAATATTCTATTGGTTTCCCATTTGTATACTGGTGTACTACCTGATTATCAGAAGGTTCACTCCCAACACTGCAGGGTTTTATGCCATTCTGGCAGTGATTGGCATGATGATAGTTATGCGAGCCATCAAACTAGGCCAGGATAGCAAAAAAGAAGAAATCTCCTTTGCCGCAAACCTGGTTACCCATTTAAAGGGCTTGGGGCACGATATCCTTCAGGCTTTGGACAGCACCGCCCGCAGCATGGCGGGAATCGCCGTGGCCTGTGCCTGTGCCGGGATTATTGTGGGCGTTGTTACCCTGACAGGCCTGGGAATGAGTATCACCCAGGTAATTGCCACAGCTGCCGGCGACAACCTCTTCATATTGTTGATTATGGCAGCAGCCATATCCATTATTCTGGGCCTGGGTCTGCCAACCACTGCCAAGTATGTAATAATGGCCACCCTGGTTGCTCCGGCCATTTTAATGGTGGAGCCCACTTTACCGGTGGTAGGCGTTCATCTCTTTATTCTCTACTACGCCATCCTGGCCGATGATACTCCTCCTGTGGGGGTGGCAGCCTATGCAGCGGCAGCCATAGCCCGTTCCGATCCAATAAGAACCGGGTTATTGGGCTTCAAATTCGACCTGGGAGCATTTTTGCTTCCCTTCATGTTTATTTACAACCCTGAATTTCTTCTCATCGATACCACCTGGCAAAAGGCGTTAATGGTGGCCTCAACCTCCCTGTTTGGCATTTACTGCTTCTCCGCAGTAATTCAGCGCTGGCTCTTTACCCAGTTAAAAATCTGGGAACAGGTCATCCTTCTGGCAATTGCCTTCTCGATGATCTGGCCAACCTGGATTACAGACATTGTGGGCGCCAGTGTCTTTATCTTTATTTATCTGCACCAGCGCGCCGTTAAAAAAAGGGAAGATGAAACCCAAAACCTTTCAGCCGGAGCCTGACAAAAGGAGAAGCATATGAAATGGGGACAACAAAAATATCTCCCAAAATCATAGTTATAATGGCAGCTTTTTTGGCCTTGCCTTTAGCCGGCTCACTTATACTCCCCCACCATACCAGCAGCCACTTAATTATAGCCGACAACCAGGGCCAAATACATCACCGCATTCCAGTGGCACCAGAAGAAACATTTACCCTAAGCTATCGTCATTCCGTCAGCAACAGCGAGGTCTCAGGCACGTTTGCCATCACCTCCGCCGGTACAATCCACCCACTAACCACAACCTTTAGCACATTTGGCCCCGGCCTGCCTATGGCCGGCGAACTGGCAGAAACAACTATAGAAGACGGGTTGATAACTGTCCACCATCAGGAAGAACCCCGGGAGGCTCTTCGCCTCTGGGTGTCTCCCCTTACCGGAGAAACGCTCTTAATCGGCAGCCGGTCGGTTGATTTATACCAAATCTCCCCGGAACCAACGCTAGTGGAAATCAGTTTTGAAAAAAATTAAAGCAAGAAGTACTGATTGGAAAAATCAGTGCTTCTTGCTTTTAACGGCAACTTTACTTTTGTATTTTAGTACAGCAACAGCTTCCCTGCTCAACAGGCTTAAATTAACCCTCAAAATTAATAAGTTAGAAAATTGGTCTGAATAAAGGGGTAGGCCAAAATCACCAACGTCATCACCGTGGCAATCCAGAGAATAACTTTCTCCACAATGTGCGGATGTTCTTTTTTATCCACCAGATAATGAGCCAAGCCCAGCATGATCACGGCCAAAATAACAAACAGATTTCTATATCTGCCAAGCGCTCCTGCAAATAAACCACTCATGCCACCGAGACCCAGCGGCACCAAAAACAAGGGACCCAGTCAACACGCCGTTGCAAAAAAAGAAGCAAATATAGAACCAAGTGATGCCAGTTTATCTCTCATCAAAAAACTCCCCACTGATTATTCCTTAACAGATTCCGTACAGACAGAGGCAAAACCTTTTGGCATTTTCTGCAGTGTTATTTCTTCAGCCTGTTTCCGGTATTAGATGCTCCAATATTAATCATACTACTGATATTTGAAGGTATCAAGTTAAACTTTGATAAAAATAGAGTGCCTAACGTTCCCCTGGATACCTCTACCTAGTCGAAATAGCGAAAGGCAGGCCGCTTGACCTGCCCCTCATAACAACGCTATTTGATTTCTGCATGATAATCTTGCAAGTGCTTTATTTTGCCGGCCTGGGCTTTCTTAAAGGCCTCGATACCCCTGGCACTGGCCAGAGCTGCAGTCAAAGTTGTAAGATAAGGTATTCTGTGTTTAATCGCTGCTTTGCGGATATAAGAATCGTCCTTTTCACTCACCCGGCCGATGGGAGTGTTAATAATTAAATCGATCTCCTTATTTGTAACGCTGTCGAGAATATTGGGCCTTCCTTCATAGAGCTTTTTGATAAACTTGGATTCTATCCCATTTTGGTTGAGGAAATTATTTGTCCCCTCAGTGGCCAGGATGCTAAAACCAAGGTTTACATATTCACGGGCTACATCAAGCACTGCAGGCCTGTCTTGTTCCCTGACACTGATTAAAACTGTTCCCGCAGAAGGCAATAATCCCTGAGTGGCTTCCTGAGCCTTAAAGTACGCCAGCCCGAAAGAATCGGCAATACCCAACACCTCTCCGGTGGACCGCATTTCCGGCCCCAAAAGCGGGTCTACCTCCTGGAACATATTAAAGGGGAATACCGCTTCCTTTACACCAAAATGAGGGATTTTCGCCGCTTTAAGGTTGGCTATCACCGATTTGCCCATCATGATTTCGGTGGCAAGCCGCGCCATAGAGATATTGCATACTTTAGAGACAATGGGAACAGTACGGGAAGCACGGGGATTGGCCTCCAGGACATAAACATTGCCATTGGAGATAGCATATTGCATATTCATCAATCCCACGACCTGAAGTTCCTGAGCAATTTTTTTGGTGTATTCATTAATAGTTTCCAAATGGCCCTCCCCTATACTTATGGGAGGAATCACACAGGCCGAGTCTCCCGAATGAATCCCAGCATACTCAATATGTTCCATAACCGCCGGGACAAAAACCTCTTTGCCGTTGGAGATGGCGTCTGCTTCTGCTTCTATGGCGTTGGCCAGGAACTTATCAAGCAAAATGGGGCGCTGGGGAGTAATGTCCACCGCAGCCTGAATATACTGACGAAGCATGTCTTCATCGTGAACAACCTCCATACCACGGCCGCCCAGGACATATGAGGGCCTTACCATCAGTGGATAGCCAATTTTGCCGGCAATTTCCAAAGCCTCGCTGAGGTTGCTGGCCATACCTGCCTCCGGCATGGGGATGTTTAGTTTCTCCATTACAGCCCGGAAACGGTCGCGGTCTTCCGCCAAGTCAATGGCGTCAAGGGAGGTACCCAGAATCCGCACTCCTTCCTCCGCCAGTTCACCGGCAATATTAAGCGGGGTCTGCCCACCAAACTGGACAATAACACCCAGCGGTTTTTCTTTCTCATAGATACTAAGCACATCTTCCACTGTAAGGGGCTCAAAATATAATTTGTCCGAAGTATCATAATCAGTGGATACTGTTTCGGGATTACAGTTGACAATAATTGTTTCATAACCCATGTCACGCAGAGCAAATGCGGCATGTACGCAACAATAGTCAAACTCTACGCCCTGCCCGATTCGGTTAGGTCCGCCGCCTAAAATCATTACTTTTTCTTTACTACTGGATGCGGTCTGGTCTTCTGCATTATAGGTGGAGTAGTAATAGGCGGCATCCTCCACACCACTTACAGGCACCGCATCCCAGGCTTCCGCAACTCCCAGGGCAATACGGCGTTTTCTGATCTCTTTCTCCGACACATTCAGAAGCATTGCCAGGTATCGATCAGCAAAACCGTCCTTCTTGGCCTTAATTAACAGGTCATCCGGTAAACTGCCTTCACTGTATTGTAAAATCTCTTCTTCCAAAAGCACCAGTTCCCGCATCTGCTCAATAAACCAGGCCTTAATATGGGTTAACCGATACAACTGCTCCACAGTCGCGCCCTTTCGCAGGGCTTCATACATTAAGAATTGCCGTTCGCTGGATGACTCTGCAAGCTGAGCCAAAAGCTCATCCAGGGAAAGCTCATTGAAGTTTTTAGCAAAACCCAAACCATAGCGGCCGATTTCCAGGGAACGAATAGCTTTTTGCATTGCTTCCTTATAGTTCTTACCAATGCTCATCACTTCGCCAACGGCCCTCATCTGGGTCCCCAGCTTATCCTCGGCTCCTTTAAATTTCTCAAAGGCCCAGCGAGGAAATTTCACCACCACATAATCACCGGAAGGAGTATATTTCTCCAGCGTTCCTTCACGCCAGTAAGGTATTTCATCCAGCGTCATTCCTGCAGCCAGCATGGCAGAAATCAAAGCAATGGGAAAACCGGTGGCTTTAGAGGCCAATGCAGAGGACCGGGAAGTACGGGGATTAATTTCAATTACAACAATCCGGCCCGTTTTAGGATCATGGGCAAACTGCACATTGGTGCCGCCAATTACACCCACAGCTTCCACAATATCATACGAATGTTTCTGTAAGCGCTGCTGAACTTCTTCGCTGATTGTTAACATGGGAGCGGTGCAAAAAGAATCCCCGGTATGTACCCCCACCGGATCCACATTCTCAATAAAACATACGGTAATCATCTGGCCTTTGGAATCACGGACAACTTCCAACTCCAGCTCTTCCCAGCCCAGAACAGATTCTTCGATTAACACCTGTCCCACCATACTGGCGGAAATTCCCCTGGCTGCGATGCTTTCCAACTCTTCCACATTATAAACCAGGCCACCGCCTGCGCCGCCCATAGTATAAGCGGGGCGAACCACAACAGGGAAGCCCAGCTCTTTGGCAATTTCCACAGCTTCCTCCACAGAGTAGGCCGGCTCGCTTCTGGCCATTTCAATACCCAGCTTATTCATACTTTCTTTAAAAGCAATACGGTCTTCTCCTCGTTCAATGGCGTCCAGCTGCACACCAATTACCTTAACACCGTACTTTTCCAGAATCCCCTGCTTATTTAACTCTATGCTCAGATTAAGCGCCGACTGCCCACCCAGGTTAGGCAGCAGGGCATCCGGCCTTTCCTTTTCAATGATCTCCGTTAACCGCTTAACATTTAGCGGCTCAATATATGTAGCATCGGCCATCCCCGGATCAGTCATAATGGTGGCCGGATTGGAGTTTACCAGCACAATTTCATAACCAAGTTTGCGCAGTGCTTTACAGGCCTGAGTACCTGAATAATCAAACTCGGCGGCCTGTCCAATAACAATGGGTCCCGAACCAATAATCATAAGTTTGTGAATATCCTGGCGTTTTGGCATTAACATTCCTCGCTTCTCTTTTTTGTTAACCTCTATTTTACAACAACCCCGCAAAAAAAGCCAAGAAAATCTTGGGTCAGACAGCATAAGGCTGCTTTTAATTGGAGGGTGACTTCACTAAAAAAAAGCTTCTTAATACTTAAATAAGGTTGAAAATCCACAAAATGTTAATTATAATTAAAATTAACTCTAGATGAAAATCCTTGATAAGGGCAAACCTGTCGAAAGGCAGGGACGCAAAGCTACAGGTCTAAAGCATTTTGCTAAGACAGCTGGGTTGCCGGGGTAGGACAAACCTACTCTCTGAGTAGGTTTTTTTGATACCCAAATTGCCAAGCCCGAGTAATAATAGCAATATAACAAGATTAATGGTAACGGGAACACACTTAAAATAGGAGTGGGGTAATGAAAATTTCATTAACAACTGCTTACCAGTCAGACCGCGCACTGGAAATTATCTTTTCTTCTTTGCGCTGGTTTTTTTTGATATTGTCAGCAGTTGTCTTCTTCTCTCAATATGTTGCAAACCCTGACCCTTTGAGACTTAATCTATTTATAATGTTAGTAGTTTTCGGTTGTTTATATATGGGAGTTTCAGATTATTATTTACGTAAGTGGCCCGAAGGGTCGAAAAATTATGCGTTAGTAACTAAAGGAGCCCCATTCTTTGACTTTCTTGCCTTCTCTGCACTTGTTCCATTAACCGGGGGAATTGAGAGCCCGCTTTTTCCGTTGGCCTATTTAATTATCCTACATGTTGCTGTCTATTGGAAATTGACAGGTGGGATAATAGCGGCTACTCTACTTACTTTAACATATACTATTACTTTTTTGATGCAAGTATCAGATGTTTACACTTTTAGTAATTTAATTACTTATTTTAGCCAAGTTTCATTTTTGCTACTAATGGGGTGCTTAGGGGGAATTATTGTTTCAAGGGAAAGACAGTCTCATTCAGAAAAAAACTTGTTAGAGCAAGCTGCAAATCGTGATTACCTTACGAATTTATTAAATCATCGTTCATTTCAGGAACATTTGCGAGGAGATTTAGAAAATAATTCTGCTTTTTACCTTGCTCTTGCTGACATTGATAATTTTAAGTTAGTAAATGATAAATATGGACATGTAACAGGAGATAAAGTACTACGTGAGCTTGGGTCAATTATTAATTCTACTGTTTCCGTTAAACAGGGGAAAGCCTTTCGATATGGAGGAGAAGAGTTTGCAATAATTATTTATAATAAAGAACAGGATGAAGTGGACAAGCTCTTAGTTGAAATAAAACTATCAGTTGCCAACCATATATTTTACTGTGAGGGGGAAGCCTTTTCTGTAACGATGAGTTTTGGAAGTTGTAAACAAAACGGCGAAGAACCAGACAAGCTAGTTGAAAAAGTTGATAAATTGCTTTATGAGGCCAAGGATAGAGGAAGAAACCGGATTGTCTATTCATGTGTCAATTAAAGGTATAAACGGCGCTTAAGCGTCTTCGTTAAACTGGGGATCGTTTAATAATATTAAACCTGACCCCCAGTACTGTGCGAGCGCATGAAAAAAGAGCACTGATCAATTAATGATCGTGCTCTTCTTTAAATAAGGATCTGGCAGAGACCTACTCTCCCAGGGACTCGCGTCCCAAGTACCATCGGCGCTGGAGGGCTTAACGTCCGTGTTCGGAATGGGAACGGGTGTGACCCCTCCGCCATTTCCACCAGAAAGTTCTCTCAAAACTGAACAGCGATATGTTAAAGAGTTTATCACAAATTAGGTTAAGTCCTCGACCTATTAGTACCGGTCAGCTTAAGACATTGCTGCCATTACACCTCCGCCTATCAACCAGATCATCTCTCTGGGGTCTTACCTCGTTAACCGAGCGGGAAAACTTATCTTAGAGGGGGCTTCGCGCTTAGATGCTTTCAGCGCTTATCCCGTCCAGACATAGCTACCCAGCAGTGCTCTGGGCAGACAACTGGTACACCAAGAGGTCTGTCCATCCCGGTCCTCGTCGTACTAGGGACAGCCTCTCTCAATTTGCCTACCGCCCATGA
>NZ_ACJM01000029.1 GCF_000174415.1 Dethiobacter alkaliphilus AHT 1 | reverse complement strand
AATATTGTTATTTTTCCCTGTAGTTTTCTCTGGATTCTTGGCAAATTTGTCGTATAATTATAATTGGTACAAGTATAAACCGGGGAGGATTTTTGTAATGAAAAAAAGCATTGTAGCAATTCTGCTTATTACGCTGCTGCTTACTACAGGTAGTGTTTACGGTGAGAGCTTTGATTCCCGAGCAGATGTGGCTGTCTTAATGGAGGCATCCAGCGGACAGTTTCTCTATGAAAAAAATGCTGATACGCCACTGCCGCCGGCCAGCACAACCAAGATTATGACCTTACTTTTGGCCTTTGAAGCTTTGGAGCGCGGCGATATTGACTGGGATGACACTACCATTGTCTCCCGTAACGCCTGGAGTGCTGAGGTTGTTGGCTCAAGAATGTTTTTGGACCTTGACCAGGAAGTAAGTATCCGTGATCTTATCTATGGTATTTCCATTGTTTCCGCCAATGATGGTACTGTAGCTCTGGCGGAGCATTTATCCGGCAGTGAAGAAGCCTTTGTGCAGCAGATGAATCAGCGCGCACAAGAGCTGGGCATGACAAACACTGTGTTTAGAAACACTTCCGGGCTTCCTGCAGACGGCCACGTAATGAGTGCCCGGGACATTGCTATCCTTTCCCGCGAGCTGATTGTTAACCATCCTGGGATTCTGGACATTGAAACGCAACCAGAGTTTACTTTCAATGATATTCATCAGTACAACTGGAACAGAAGATTTCTTTCCAGCTTCGAAGGGGCAAACGGCCTAAAGACCGGCTGGACCGACGAGTCCAGATTCAACCTGGCCGGAGCAGCTTTGCGGGACGGGAGACAACTGATTTCTGTTGTAATGGGGGCCGAGAGCGAAAGTGAGCGAGTTGCCGCCACCAGCGAATTGTTAAACCACGGCTTTAATCAATTCAGCCCACAAACAATTGCGCAAAAAGGCGAGGTTGTAGCTGAAGTAGCTGTAAAAGACGGCCGCCAGCAAGTGGTACCGGTCACAGTGCCACAGGAAGTGGAGGTAGCCGTTCCCCAGGGACGGGAAAATGATATTGAACTGGTAGTTGCAGAAGAAACCCTGACAGCCCCCGTGGAAGAAGGTGCTGTTGCCGGGCAGCTGCTGGTACAGCTGGACGATGAAACCCTATATTCGGTGCAGCTGTATACTGCCGAAGAAGTGGGCCGTGCCAACTTTTTTGTCCGTGGATTCCGCGGCATTATGAACTTCATCACCGGCCTCTTTAACCGCAGCTAATAAGGCTCCCGGAGCCCTCTGCCAGGACAGGCGGTTCTCATAATTTAATAAACTAGTTATGAACACACAAAAGCGCTGTTCACCTGTAAGGGTGGACAGCGCTTTATATATACCATATATAGGGTTAGATGAGACTTTCAGAACCGCCTGTCCTCGCCAGAGGGTCCCCGGAGTCTCACTGTTGTAGTTTAGTCTTTGCCTTGGCTTGTGTGGTTCAGCTGGGCATGGGCGGCCGCCAGGCGGGCTACCGGAACCCGGTAGGGGGAGCAGGAGACGTAGTTGAGTCCGATTTGGTGGCAGAACTCGATGGAGGACGGATCGCCGCCATGTTCACCGCAGATACCCAATTTCAGCTCGGGCTTGGTACCACGGCCTTTTTCCACCGCAGTTTTAACCAGGCTGCCCACACCGTCCCGGTCCAGTACAGCAAAGGGGTTTTCCGGCAGTACTTTCTGCTGCAAATACTCAAGAAGGAACTTCCCTTCCGCATCATCACGGGAAAAACCAAATGTGGTCTGGGTCAAATCATTGGTGCCGAAGGAGAAGAAGTCGGCATGGGCCGCTATTTCATCGGCGGTAACGCAGGCACGGGGCAGCTCAATCATGGTGCCCACTTTAAATTCGATGTTCTGCCCGCTCTCTGCTTTCACCTCTGCAGCGGCTTCAAGCACCAATTCCCGCATCAGCTTTAGCTCAGTTTCATGGCCCACCAAGGGAATCATCACTTCGGGGATGACGGTTTTACCTTCTTTGGCCAAAGTTGCGGCAGCTTTAAAGATGGCCAACGCCTGCATTTTATAGATTTCGGGAGTTACAATACCCAGGCGGCAGCCGCGGTGTCCCAGCATGGGGTTAAATTCATGCAGTGAACGAACCTGCTTTAACAATTCTTCCTTCTGTCGCAGCTCTTTGGCATCGTTACCCCGTTCCCGTAGCAATGTAATGTCCACCAGTAAATCTTCCAGGTTGGGCAAGAACTCATGTAAAGGCGGATCCAACAGTCGAATGGTAACCGGCAGGTCTTCCATGGCCCGGAAAATTTCTGTGAAGTCATCCTGCTGCATGGGCAACAGCTTATCCAATGCCTGCTGCCGTTCTTCATGATCTTTTGCCAGGATCATGGCCTGTACCACCGGAAGTCGATCCTGGGACATAAACATATGCTCGGTGCGGCAAAGGCCAATGCCGGCTGCACCAAATTCCCGGGCTTTACGGGCATCTTCCGGTGTATCGGCATTGGCGCGCACGCCAAGCTGCCGAACCTCATCGGCCCACTCCAAAAGCATGCTGAATTCACCGGAGAGCTCCGGGTCAATCATGGGGACGGTGCCGGCATATACCTCCCCGTTGGAACCATCGATGGAAATAATGTCTCCCACATTAAATACTTTGTCATCCACCGTCATAGTTTTGGCGTTTAGGTCTATACGGATGTCTTCCGAACCGGAAACACAGGGCTTGCCCATGCCACGCGCCACAACGGCGGCGTGGCTGGTCATTCCGCCGCGGCTGGTCAGTATGCCCTGCGCCGCCACAATACCATGGATATCATCGGGGGTGGTTTCGGGACGCACCAGAACTACCTTTACCCCATCACCGGACAACCGTTCCGCTTCGTCTGCTGTAAATACCAGCTGTCCTGAAGCTGCACCGGGAGAAGCGGGCAGACCTTTGGCGATGGGATCCAGCTTAACATCCGGGTCAATACGGCGGTGCAAGAGCTGGTCCAACTGAGACGGGTCTACGCGCCGCAGTGCATCTTCCCTGGTCAGAATACCCTCTTCGGTCATATTTACAGCAATTTTAACGGCGGAGGCGGCGGTACGCTTACCGTTTCGTGTCTGCAGCAGGTACAGGGTTCCCCGCTCCACAGTAAATTCGATATCCTGAATATCCTGGTAATGATTTTCCAACAGTTCGCACAATTCCACAAACTGCTTATACACATCAGGCATATATTCGTTCATCTTGGCAATGGGTAAAGGCGTGCGGGTTCCGGCAACCACATCCTCACCCTGGGCGTTAATAAGAAATTCGCCGTACAGCTCTTTGGTTCCGTCGGAAGGGTTGCGGGTAAAGGCCACCCCTGTGCCGCTGTCATCACCCAGATTACCAAAGACCATGGACTGTACGTTAACCGCCGTACCCAGATGATCAGGCAGCTTATGTATCTGGCGGTAGACGACGGCACGTTGGTTATTCCAGGAATCAAAAACGGCACGAATGGACAGAATCAGCTGCTCCAGCGGATCCTGCGGGAACGGCTCCTTTGTTTTTTCCGAAACAATTTTCAGATACTTTTCAATAATTTCCTGCAGAGCAGTGGCGTCCAGGCCGGTATCGTCCTTTACACCCAATGATTTCTTTTTCTCCTCCAAAGCACGGTCAAAGAGGTAATGGTCCACTTTAAGCACCACATCGGAGAACATCTGAATAAAGCGGCGATAACAGTCAAAAGCAAAACGGTCGCTGCCGGATGCGGCAGCCAGACCCTGGACCGTTTCATCGTTTAAGCCCAGGTTTAAAACGGTGTCCATCATCCCCGGCATGGAAAACACAGAACCGGAACGCACAGAGACCAAAAGCGGGTTTTTGCGGTCTCCAAACTTTTTGCCTGTTGTTTCTTCCAGATTCCGCAAGGCGTCGATGGTCTCGTCCCGCAGCTCGTCCCAGATTTGCTGGTCACGACGCAGGTATTCCCGGCAAGCTTCTGTGGAAACGGTAAAACCGGGAGGGACAGGCAAGCCTATTTTGGTCATTTCGGCCAGGTTTGCACCTTTGCCGCCCAAAAGTTCGCGCATATCCGCATTTCCTTCTGAAAAAAGATAGACGTACTGTTTACCCATCATGTTGTTCCTCCCTTATTACCTGCAAAATTTTATTAGCCACTTCTTCCACCGCTTTATTGGTTACATCAAAGATCGGACAGCCCACTTTACGCATAATCGCCTCGGCATATTCCAACTCTTCCAGAATTCTCTCCATATTGGCATAGTTGGCCTGTGCGTGCAGCCCCAAAGCTTTAAGCCGTTCCTGCCTGATCTCATTTAACTGCTGAGGGCTGATGGTCAAACCGATAACCTTATTGGGGGGTACCCAGAACAACTCTTCCGGCGGCTCCACTTCAGGCACCAATGGCAAATTGGCGCCTTTTAGCCTTTTATGGGCCAGGTACATGGATAGAGGAGTTTTGGAAGTCCGGGAAACACCGATTAATACCACATCGGCCAGCAATAGTCCCCGGGGGTCTTTGCCGTCATCATACTTAACGGCAAACTCAATGGCTGCCACGCGGCGGAAGTACTCTTCATCCATGCGTCGTACCAGCCCGGGTTCCAGATGGGGGTCAATGCCCAACAACTGCCCAAAGGCATCCATCATCGGCCCCATGACATCCACAGTAATCAAGTCCCGCTTTTTGCTTTCTTCCCGGATTACCTGCCTCAACTCAGGCAAAACCAGCGTATAAGCGATCATACCATTGGCCTGGGCCGCTTCCTCCACCACATCCATAATTGTATCCGGGTCAGTAACAAAGGGGGTACGCTTAATGTCCACATGTCCTGAATTAAACTGACTGGCCACCGCTTTTACCACAAACTCAGCCGTTTCACCAATGGAGTCGGAAATTAAATATACAACGGGTTTACGCTTTGGCTCTTGCAAACTGACTGTCACCTCACTAACGGCCTTCGCCTAATTCCATAAGCAAGCGGGCCAGATTGGTTTTTGTAACCCGGCCCACCACTTTAAAACCATCCTTGCCGTGCGGTCGAACCACCGGCAGGGAATCAACCTCGTTCTCACAGATACGACGTACCACCTGCAGCACCGGTTCATCTTCGGTTACGGTATGAATTTGTGCCAGGCGGGTCATAATGACGCCCACCGGTATTTTAGACATATCCGCTGAGCCCAGTGCCGCCTTAAGAAAGTCTTTACGGGACACAACTCCCTGCAGAAGCCCTTTTTCATCTACCACAAACAGGGTACCCACATCTTCCAAAAAGAGCATCACAATGGCGTCATAAACGGTGGTTTCCTCCCGAATAACGGCAGGACGGCTTTTAATATCCTTAACCGTCATATCTTTTAAGGCCCTGCTCACACCGTTGGTAACATTTCCAGTACAAAAATAGCCGACCCTGGGCCGTGCGTCAATTAAGTCCCAGGTGGTAAGAACGGCTAAGTGGGGACGTAACGCTGCCCGGGATAGGCCAAGCCGGGCCGCAATCTCCTCACCGGAGATGGGCCCGTTTTGTCTTATGATTTCAAGAATTTGCTTCTGGCGTGCATTGAGTTCGATGGTCGGACGCCTCCTGATATGGCCTTGTAATTAAATAGGCTACTCTATATCCTATGCAATACCACTTTTAGTATATACTATATCGGAGGCTAGTTTCCTGCATACTTTATTAATTTTTCTCCTGGACAATTTTGGATAGGTCGCCCAGGTGCAAAAACAGTGCCTTTACATATTGCAACAAAGCCAGGCGATTTAGTTTGACAGCTTCATCTTCCACCATTACCATCACATCGTTAAAGAAACGGTCGATGGGCGCATAAAGCGGCGACAGAGCGGCAAAAACCGCTGCAAAATCTCCCCTGGCCGCAGCATTATCCACCACGTCCTTTGCTTCACCGGCAGCCTGGAACAACTCTTTTTCTGCCGGTTCCACCAATGATTCCACGGACACGTTTTGCTCTTGTACATCACGGGTCAGGTTGGCGGCCCGGGTAAACGGGGTCAGAATACGGGTCAGCTCCGGCGTATCCAGCTTGGACTGCAGTATCTCTGCCCTGGCCAGAATTCCGGGCAAATCATCAGCCTCCGCACCCAAAGAGGCGTCAATAACATCGTAGCGCAGCCCTTTTTCAGCAAAAAGGAAACGGACACGCTGCCAGAGAAACTCTTCCATTTCGCCCACCACCTCGGCGGCGGGGCGGGTGATATCCTGGGTGAGACCTTCCAGTGCCAGCGCACATAAGCGGTTCAGCGACATGGTTAACTGATGTTCCAGCATAGTAGCCACCACGCCCAACGCACTGCGGCGCAATGCATAGGGATCCTGCGAGCCGCTGGGGATCAGTCCCAGGCCAAAACAGGCTGCCAGCGTGTCCATTTTGTCGGCAATGGCCACCATGGCACCGGCAGCGGATTTGGCAGGCGAATCTCCGGCAAACCGGGGCGCATAATGTTCCTCCACAGCCCGGGACACATCTTCGCTTTCCCCGGAAAGCCGTGCATAATGCATTCCCATGGTTCCTTGCAGTTCCGGGAATTCATAGACCATATGAGTCATTAAATCGGCCTTGGATAAGTAGGCCCCCCGGGAAGCGGCCTCCCTGGTACTCTGGTCATATCCGGCCTCGGCGGCAAGCTCTTCGGCCAAGCTCTTTAAGCGCTCGGTCTTCTTGCGCATGGTTCCCAAAGGTTCCATAAAAACAATGTCATCCAACATGGTAACAAAGTCTGCCAATGGTTTCTTGCGGTCTTCCTCAAAGAAGAAGCGGGCATCGGCCAGACGGGCCCGCAAAACACGCTCATTCCCGGCCCGCACATTGTCCAGATATTCATCCCGCGTACCGTTGCTGATGGTGATAAAGTGAGGCAAAAGCACATCGTTTTCATCAAATACTGGAAAGTACCGCTGGTGGGCGCGCATGGCAGTAATCAGAACTTCCTGGGGTACTTCCAGAAATTCTGCAGCAAAATTACCCACCACCGCCTTGGGATACTCCACCAGGTTCACCACTTCCTCCAAGAGATCCTGGTCTACCTCGGAACGTCCGCCTAACGCAGCAGCAGCCTGCTCTACCTGAGCCACAATAAGCTTACTGCGCTCTGCCGGGTCCACCACCACAGAGTTTTCTTCCATGGCCGACAGGTAAGCCGAGGCATTGGGCAGCACCAGTGGGCCTTCCGACAGGAACCGGTGCCCATAGGTGGTCCGTCCTGCAGTAAGCCCGGCAAAGGAGAAGGGCACTTCCTGCTCTCCGTATAGCGCCGCCAACCAACGAATAGGACGGGCAAAGCGGATTTCTTTGCTAAACCAGAACATGGGCTTGGGGAAACTAAGCTCCCGAATCAATCTGGTGCATAATTCCGGCAGGATAGCCAAGGTTTCGCCGCCTGCCTCATTCTTTACCGCAAAGACATACTCCACACTTGATATTTCTTCAGTGAACAGCTCGTCCACAGAAACGCCCTGCGAGCGGGCAAAACCCATGGCGGCTTTAGTGGGGTTTCCTTCAGCGTCAAAAGCGGCCTTTTTGGCCGGACCTTTTTTCTTCTCACTCAAATCGGCCTGTTTGTCCGCCAGGTCTGCCACCAGCAAAGTCAGCCGACGCGGCGTACCTAGCGTAGAAACGGTACCGAAAGACAGCCGGGCTTCTGTAAGGGCCGCCCGGGCATTTTTTTCCAGTTGTTCCAGCGCCGGTTCCATAAACCGGGCCGGGATTTCTTCCATGCCAATCTCTAAAAGCAGTGTTTCTTTACGCACCGCGCACACTCCCTTCTTTTAACAGCGGGAACCCTAACTCTTCCCGCTGGCTCAGATACTTTTGCGCGCATAGCCTTGCCAGGTTGCGAACCCGGGTGATATAAGCGGTCCGCTCCGCCACACTGATGGCCCCGCGGGCATCCAGCAGATTAAAGGTGTGCGAGCATTTTAATACCTGATCGTACCCCGGCAGCACCAACCCTTTTTCCAGAAGCCGCTGCGCCTCTTTTTCATACATACCAAAAAGGGTAAACAACATATCTGTATCCGCTTCCTCAAAACAATAAGCGGAGTGCTCCACCTCGGCACGGTGGAAAATCTCCCCATAGTTTACGTCGCCAACCCAGTTTATGTGGAAAACGTTTTCCTTACCCTGAATATACATGGCGATACGTTCCAAACCATAGGTAATTTCCACAGACACCGCATCCACATCAATGCTGCCCACTTGCTGAAAATAAGTAAACTGGGTAATTTCCATCCCGTCCAGCCAAACTTCCCAGCCAAGACCCCAGGCTCCCAGAGTGGGGGATTCCCAGTTATCTTCCACAAAACGGATGTCGTGTTCTTCAGGAACGATTCCCAGCTCCCGCAAACTATCCAGATACAATTCCTGAATGTTATGTGGTGGGGGCTTAATGATTACCTGAAACTGATGGTGCTGAAAAAGCCGGTTGGGGTTTTCTCCGTAGCGTCCGTCGGTGGGTCGCCGCGAGGGCTCCACATAGGCCACTGCCCACGGCTCAGGACCAAGGGCGCGCAAAAAAGTGGACGGGTTCATTGTTCCGGCCCCTTTCTCCACATCATAGGGTTGGGCCAAAATACAGTTTTGCCGGGCCCAAAAGCTTTGCAGCTTAAGTACCATGGTCTGAAAATCCATTCTTTCCTCCGCCTCCTACATTGATTTTTGGTAATAAAAAAGGAACCTCCGTCCCATAGGGACGGGAAGTTCCCGCGGTTCCACCCTACTTGGCAAAAAATGCCCACTCTAGCTATGCCGTATCCAAAGCGCCCTTCCGCTGTTTATCCTGGCTGGGCTTGCACCAATTACCCCAGCTCGCTGAACAGGTCCGCAACGTACTCCTCTTTGGCGGCAATTTTTAGTTTGACATAACTTTAACAAAAACAGGGGCAGGCGTCAAGAAAAAGTGTTAATTTTGCCATTCCGGGGATTCATATTCGGCAATTTCATATTCCGGGGCATCCACTTCCAGTGTATAATGCCCCATTAACAGCGCCATGGCACTAAGAGCTGTGGCACGCGGCGCCAGCAAAGCCCCGGCAATGCCCAGCGTAGCCGGAATTTGCAGCAATGTTCCGTCTGCATTGCTGACTCTGATCCTGGTCCGGTTACCTTTTTGGAAAACCCTCTTTACCGGTCCCACCACGTTTTCGGAAACCATACTTTTCATCTCATGACCGTCCATATCCATATTCACATCCATATCCATGTCCATGTCAAATTCCATACCTTCATTTTCTTCGTCCAAAATAACCAACGCATCCACCACATCACCTTTGGCCTCTTCCAAAAGCTCCCGGGCTTCCGCATAGTTTAAACCGGTCCGTTCCCGGATAAGGTCAATTTTTTGAAGGGTAATATCCATTTTTTACCGCCCTCCTTTGTTTTAGTGCTTTTAGTTTGTCACAAGAGCGGTAAAATTATTGATTTAACAACTATGTGTAATATTTTTTGAAGAAAAATTATATTGATTCCATGGTTTTTAAAAAGGACAGAGTTTTTAACTGTGCTACTCCCAAAGAATCCCGAAAGATGCCGGCACAGACTTTGCGAATCTCCTCATTGGCGGCAGGTGAAACATTGCAGACCGCTAAACGGTGGAATCCCTGGTCCAAAAAGCGCTGCATTATGGCCACCGTTGCCCCGCTTACAGGAAAGCTGCCCGGCTCCCTTGGGCAATGGCCACAGAGCAGGCCACCATGGCCAGGGGTAAACAAAAACGGACCGGTGGCAGTACCACAAGTACAACAGGCATCCAGCACAGGGCGAAAGCCTAACTCGTCCAACAGATTAAGCTCAAAGCAACGTGCCACCCGGGCCGAATCAGCCTCTGTTTCCAATGTTTCCAGTGCAGTCAGCAAAAGAGTAAAAACCGGCACTGCCGGTTCATTCTCAGGCAGTGAACGTTCACACACTTCACAGAAATACTGGGCGTAAGTAAACAGCAACAAATCTTTGCGTAAACTGTTGTAGGGCTTAATAATTTCCCCCTGAATCAGGGTATCCAGGCTTTTGCCACGGCGCAAAAGGAAATGCCCCAGTGTCAACGGCTCCACCAGAGCGGAAAATTTACTCTTTGTTTTTTTGGTGCCGCGGGCCACCACCGTCACTTTGCCGGCATCCCGGGTCAATAGCGTTACCAGCCTGTCTGCTTCCCGGTAATCCCTGCCCCTTAAAACAATGGCCGGGCTCCTCATCTCTGCCATAGATTATCACTACTCCAAATCCAGGCCAAAATTCTGCCAGGTTCCCTCTTTATTGCGCCAGTCCTTTTTAACCTTAACCCACAATTCCAGAAACACAGGAGTACCCAACAGCGCTTCAATGTCGGCCCGGGCCTGCTTACCCACTTCTTTTAGCAGGGCACCGCGCTTACCGATGACAATCCCTTTCTGCGAATCCCGCTCCACATAAATATTGGCCTGAATATCAACCAAATCCCGCCCTGCCCGGTTTTTCATAGAGATAATTTCCACGGCAATGGCGTGAGGAATCTCATCCCGGGTTAACTGTAATACTTTCTCCCGCACTAACTCTGCCACAATTAATCTTTCCGGCTGATCTGTTATCATATCCTCAGGGTAATATTGTGGTCCTTCCGGCAGGCTGTCAACGATAAGTGATAGCAACTCCTCCTGATTAATACCGGTTATAGCGGAAACAGGCAGCGCTGCTTTAAAAGGATACAATGGCAGGTAGTGCTCCAATACGTTTTGCGCAGCTTCCATTCCTGCCTCATCTGCTTTGTTTGCCACTAATATTACCGGCGTTTCCACATCCGACAACTGACGGATAATATAATCATCCCCGGCACCGGGGCCCGCTGCAGCGTCAACCAAAAAGAGGATCAGGTCCACTTCCTGCAGGGTACGAACCGCAACCTGCACCATCTTTTCCCCCAGCTTATGCTGCGGCTTATGAATACCGGGGGTATCCAAAAAAACCGCCTGGTAATCATCGGCGGTAAGGATTCCGCGGATTTGGTTACGCGTGGTCTGAGGCTTGTCGGAAATAATGGCCATTTTCTCACCAACAAATGCGTTCATTAAAGTAGATTTTCCCACGTTGGGACGGCCTATTAAGGCAATAAAACCGGAACGAAACATATACACCACCTCACTCATAGGTTTCTCCACCTGGCCACATTTATCCTGCTGTCAGACAAGCCATGGCATATCAGGTAAACATTATTATCTGTGCTAATTATTATAATTTTTATAATTTACAAAATATTTTTTTCACAAACAAACTGCCCCGAACAGCCGCCAACCCTTGCACTGCGGGACTTTTGTCCCTTGACAAGGGGTACTTGTACCGGGTTGATAATTTAGGAAGTTGGGAGTATAATTAAAGTGAATCATGTGAATGTTTTAACAACTACACAGGCTTGGCCTAAATTTTTCGATTTTAATGTGAAGCATATAACAAACAATCTCAGAGAGGAGGTACAATTATGGCCAACAGCAAAATGCATACCGAAGATTTTGAACAACTGCAAAGCGATGGTGCAAAAGCTCTCATCATGAACATTGTCTTCTTCGTGATTCTCTTCGCCGGCATCCTACTTGTACCCGTAATCGGATTTGGCATCTCGGCAATTGCAATCGGCATTTCCTTTATCTTCTCAATGCTGTATATCTACCTAACTTAAATTATGGGGGGTATGGGGGGGTTGGGCAAAGAACTTTTCAGCAAAGAGCGCGCCTCTCAGGCGCCTCCTTTGGGGGTTAAAAACAATGAAAATCGGTACAACAAAAAAAAAGCACTCGGCGGGGCTTTTTTTTCTGTAAACAGTAAATCTATTTAAAAATCTGCTGGAGAAAGCATCAGGTAAATAAATCCCTGGAGCCTGTACATCTGCTGCTTACCTCCAAAGTTGGCGGAAAATAATCCATAGGTCCGGGGAAAATTCATACAGCACCTGCCTACACGAACCGCAAGGTGTGACCGGTTGGGGAGTATCGGTAATCAATGCCAGGCCGGTAAACTCTCGTTTGCCGGCTGCCACAGCAGAAAAAGCTGCCACCCGCTCTGCACAAAGAGTCAGGCCAAAAGACAGGTTCTCCACATTACAGCCGGTAAAAATCTCCCCGTCTGCGGTAAGCAGCGCTGCGCCCACAGAAAACCGGGAATATGGCGCATAAGCATTCTCCCGGGCCTCACGGGCTGCAACCAATAAGCGGTTAATGGCATCCATGATACCGCCCCCTTCACTTTAGTATGCCGGCAGAGTAAGATTATCTACCTTCTCTATTTCAATCTCAAGATCCCGGGAAACCTCCAGAGTGATGCGGATTATTTCCAAACCACTGGCCAGAACTTCCGGATCTCCCACCGCCCGGATAACCACAGGATTCACCGCAATCCGCTCATCATTTACCAAAATCTAGGGGCCCACACAACAAATCCCCAAGGTGTTAACCAAACACTGGTTACCCACAGAGATGCCTTTTGCACCGGCGGCATATAACTCATTCACCGTATCCCATACATCGCCTTCATGAATAATGGGGTCATTGGTATAACCATCTTCGGCATCATAAATTCGCACCACCACACCGGGGCCGCTCATTTCAACATATCCGGACTGGCTGCGCAACTCACGCAGGGTAACACGCAATGAATCTATTTCTCTTGTAAGTGTACAAAAATGTTCCACATAATCATATGGCGTCATTAACCGGGCACGCCGATCATCCTTCTCAACGTCAACGATGAAACTTGAAGATTGCTCACCCAGTGCAACGATTTCATCACTATCTATCATAGTGTCTTCCTGCAGCAAATTAATGGGCTCCACCTGGACACGCTCTGAATTAACAGTAATGGGTCAGGCGCTCCCTGCCTGGCGTATGGTGGATACCCTCATCCTGATCGACGCACGACACCACCGTTACCGCCTGCTTGGGTACGCGGGACTTGCAGATGTTTTTTCCTGGGTGCGGCTGCAGTGGGGCCATGATGGCTCTGTTTACCTCTGCTGCTTGATCGACATGCTCTTAGTCA
>NZ_ACJM01000028.1 GCF_000174415.1 Dethiobacter alkaliphilus AHT 1 | reverse complement strand
TTTTACATCCTTGCCGCTCTCGCAGCACGGAATTTTATCTTACCATGTCCAAGGTGTTATGTCAACAGTCCTTTTTTTGGAAGATACCGGCTCGCAGCCGTTATTCCGTTTGCTCGATAAGCAAGTATGTAGTGCCATTTTTGCGGCAACAGATACTATCTTATCATGTTTGCTGCTTTGTTTCAACCGGTAGTTTTTGGTAACTTTCCGTTTCCTCACCGCCGGTGACCCGTTTTTTGGGCACGGAAATTATCTTATCACTTTATCTGCATCTTGTCAACGAGCTAATATCTGGGGAAAGTGGCATCTGGATCCTTAAGTGCATTGATCCTGCTAAAAAGTGTATTACTATAATAGCAGGTATAACGGGAGAAAGTAATTAAGAAAATATGAATAAAACTGAAAGGAAGAATGCTGTGAAACGACTTTGGCAGGGGTTCTGGCTTGTGGCCCATCCGCAGATTTGGATTTGCTCCACTATTCCCATGCTTGTGGGTACTGCTTTAGCTTATGGAACCACAGGTCGGTTTGATTTGTACTGGTTTATTGTGGGCCTTATTGGGTTGTACTTTATTGAAATTGGCAAGAATGCCGCAAATGATTTGATGGATTATGCCACCGGTGTGGACTTGGTTGTTGCTCCCCGCAACAGAACTCCTTTTAGTGGCGGAAGGAACCGCGCACTTGTAAACGGAAATGTCAGTGTATTTCAGGTAACAATGATTGCTGTTATTATGTTAGGCTTCGGCGGCGTGTTTGGTATTTACATCGCCCTGCTTCGGGAGCCCTTAATATTTTGGATTGGGCTTGGCGGCTTGTTTCTGGCAGCAGCTTATAGCCTGCCTCCCTTCATGTTGTCATACCGAGGTTTAGGTGAGTTGTCCGTTGGACTGGCGTTTGGCCCGCTGATTGTCAGCGGAGCCTTTGCAATACAGGCAAACTTTATTACAGTGGAAGCACTTTTGGTTTCGCTGCCCATAGGTTTTTTGGTAACCAATATCCTCTTTATAAATCAATTCCCTGATTATGAAGCGGACAAATTGTGCAATAAACGGAACTGGGTGGTCCGTTTAGGTAAGACCAGAGGATTGAAGGTATACTCAGGATTATTCCTTTTATCCTATGGGTCCATAATACTGCTACTTATCTGGACAAGAAATCCGTTTTGGTTATTGTCTTTTATTAGTCTTCCGTTCGTTTTAAAGGCTGTTAAGGTTGCCAAACAATGCTACGATGACATCCCCAACTTAATAGGTGCAAATATAGGCACAATTAACGTATACCAGCTTACCGGGTTTACCATGATGGTTTCAGCAATACTGCAAAGGCGCTGACAAATGTCGGCGCCTTTTATTTATACAATCTTATAATAAATGATATTATCATTCTTTTCCCGGGTTAATCTGCCCCTACCCTCCAGGTATTTTAGGTGGGCCAAGGCCTCACCGGTGGCAAACCATTTCTGGGCTACCGGGAACTCTTCAAAAGAGTCGTATGTCATATCCCAGGTCATCTCTGCAGCAACTTCGTAGGCGCTTTTGGCACCGCTTTTCAAAATATCAATTACTTCCTGTGCTCTTGTTTCATGATGTTCTTTAAGCTCTTTTATCCTGCCGCCACAGTCTTTAATGAGGGAGCGGTGGCCGGGAAGCACCAGGGAAATTTCCAACTGATTGACTCTGTCTAAGCTTTGCAGGTAATCATGAAGTGGGTCATACTTATCCGACCAGAGTGAGATATTCGGCGTGATATCCTGCAGAATATGGTCTCCGGAAATAAAGATTTTTTTATCCTGCTCATAAAGACACATGTGTCCCCGGGTATGGCCCGGTGTTTTTATGCAGGTAAACTGAAAATCACCAAAGGGAAACTGATCTCCGTCATCCACAATGGTAAAATCCACTTTTACCGTTGACCGGTATTTGTATCCAGGGTGTTTTTCAATGGCGTTTTGAAACACTTCCGGCGGAAAGCCGCCGGTCATGGTAAAAATACGCATGGCTTCCCAGTGGGTAGCATCGGCATTGATGGTGTCCGCATCTTCGGCGCTGCAATAGGCTGTTGCTCCTTCGGCTACTAAATCAGCCACCAGGCCGGAGTGGTCTGCATGCATGTGTGTAATAAGAATGTCCGTTTTTTTCAAATCCACATTCAGCTTATGTATCGCCTCTTTTAATACCTGCAAACATTCCTCTCGATTAAAACCGGTGTCAATCATCAGATGCCGACCACCACTTTGTATTATATAGCAATTTAGCGATTTTAAAGGGTTTTTGGGGATAGGTACATCAATTTTATGTATTCCGGGATAGACTTCCTGAATCAATGGGAACCACTCCTTTTTAATAATTCAGTGCTTCTTTAAGATTGCTCAGCACCGTTCTCAATCTTCTGTTCTGCAGTGAGGGATTATACCCGCGGACAATCAGCACTGAAGTATTTGCCTGCTCCGCGACCCGGTCTGTTACCATGCCGGTGATGTACTCTTTAATTCCCCACTCCACCGAGGCGCCTAACACTATTAGGTCATACCCATTCTCTGCTTCCTGTAAAATCCCTTCTTCCTGCGTAGGGGCGATATTAAGCTTCCAGTTACCGGGTACATCCGGCTTTTCAAAGGATTGAGTTAAAATATCACAGGCAGCTGCTGCCTTATTAATCAGGCTTGGCGATAATCAGTTTGACGATTTTCCCATGATAATCCTCAATTCTTTCCGGGGTGATCCCGGCCAGATCTATGTTTTCCAGTGTGCGACGGTTAATGTTTGAACCTACTAGCTGAAGAGAGACCGGGTTTAATATATCCATCAGCTTACCCACCAACGGATTATCACTACGCACATGTTCCAATAAGATTATCTGCCCTTCTTTTTTACAAACCCGGCGCACTTCCTGCAGGCCTTTAACCGGGTCCGGTACGGAGCAAAACACACAGGTTGACACCACCGTATCGAAGGTGTTATCAGCAAAGTCCATGTTCTGCGCATCCATTTCCACCAGTTCCACTGAAGCCTTGGCCTGCTCTAACTTGGTGTGGGCACGCTTTAACATCCCAGGGCTAAAATCAATGGCGGTCACTTTGCATTCCGCCGGATAATATTGCAGGTTAGCACCTGTGCCTACCCCAACTTCCAGCACATGCCCTTTGGCATGGGCCAGAGCCTTCCTACGCAGTGCAGGGCTAATCATTTTGTCCATATAATCATAATAAGCAGCAGTGCGGTTATACCGGTCACGTATCTTTTCAGTTTGCACGCATTTTTCAGTCAAAGCAAGCGCCTCCATAACTTCATATGTGCCTAAGATAACATATCTAACATTATAGCATTTACTAATCTGCCTGGAAACCATCGCCATAAAATCTTCATGTTTGATTAAAAAAAGAAAGCACGCAATGGTGCTTTCTGATATGCTCCTATAATTAACGTCTTGCAACGAAAGGTTGAGAAATGTGGGGATGTCGGACCTGACCCCTACTCGGCTTTGAGGGCATCGATGATGTTTTCGGATTTTAGTTTGAGGCTGGCATGCATCATGGTTAAGAAGACGATGATGAAGACGCCGATGATGCAGTAGGCAATTTCACGCCAGGGCAGGACAAAGGCAAAACCGAACATGTTACTAAAGGAGTTGTATATCAGCACGCTGATGGCGATGCTGATGGGTAGTCCATACATTAAAGCTTTTAGACCATAGAAAATGCTTTCGTAGTTTATCATGCGGTTAAATCCTTTGGGTGTGAGTCCTACAGACTTTAGCATGGCAAATTCCCGGCGGCGCAGCGCCACATTGGTGCTAATGGTGTTAAAGATGTTGGTTACACCGATTAAGGTAATCAGGGTAAGGAAGCCATATAGGAAGATGGCAAAGACTGTTCGGGTGTTGTTTAACTCTTCC
Source organism: Dethiobacter alkaliphilus AHT 1 (assembly GCF_000174415.1). Taxonomy (NCBI): domain Bacteria; kingdom Bacillati; phylum Bacillota; class Dethiobacteria; order Dethiobacterales; family Dethiobacteraceae; genus Dethiobacter; species Dethiobacter alkaliphilus. The sequence goes on along the minus strand of NZ_ACJM01000028.1, from coordinate 15,650 downwards.
TGCTGAGCGGAGATATCGCTGACAGCCAGGGAATTATTGCCGCTTTGCCGGGCCAATTCGTTTATACCGTCAACAAGGCCGGCACTGTCTTCCGCCTGGATAAACAACTGTCCGCTTACAGGGCTTTCTTCCGGCACTGATTCCAGCAGCTTATCAAAAACTTCATCGGCAACAATCAGATTGACCATGGAGACACCCAGGTTATTGATACCAAAGGGCCGAATATCTGTGACTGCTCCAATCTCTATTTTCATCTTTGCTTCATTGCTGTCCCAAAACGAATATCCGTCAGCCAATGAAACTTTGTCGCCTGACCGCAGGCTTAAAAGCTCTATCTCCTGGACTCTGCCGTCATTGGCAACTCCCTTATTAAGCAAAATCCCGCGGGGGTTCTCTGTATCCTGTAACTTTGCGGATTCAACTCCTATTTCAGCCACATAGGCCGCAAATTCTTTTTCCCCCAGCGCCAGAATGTTAAAGTCGTAGTAGTAGTTCCCTCCTTCATTAACCAGGAACTCAATCAGATTTTCCTGGGCATAGGAACTAAACTGGGAACGGTCAAGATTATCGGCAACGGCCCATATTGTTCTCACAACCGAGTACCGCTCCACGCCCTCCATGGCCGCAACCTGATTATAAAAGGCCTGCTGTACGTCAGCATTTCTGTGATCTCTTACCGTCACATTATAAGGCAGCTCGCCGTAATACATATTGGTGCTAACAAAGCCGTACTGCATAAAAGATGAAATGGTCACAAACAGGATAATGCTAATTACCAGGGAAAAAACTGTGGCCCGGTATCTTTTCCGGTTTCGTTTCAGGTTCTTCAGCGCCAACTCTCCCTCAATACCAAACAGATAGCGTGACAGCCTGGAGGTCTTTAGCGCTTTTCCTTTAATATTGATATCTGTGTTCAAGCGAATTGCATCAATGGGAGAAATTCTCGCTGCTAATTTAGCAGGAATAAAAGCGGACAGAAAAATAATGGTGGCTACAAAGAAGATGGTGATTAAAATTACTGCTGGGGACACCACCAGCCGCAGCACCGCATTACCCATAAACATGGGCTCAATTAACAGCCGGTTCACTATACCCAGAGTGACACCGATTCCGCCCAGGCCTGAGAGTATACCAATGGGAATACCAATACCTCCCAGAATCAGCCCTTCGAAAAAGACACTTCTTCTTATCTGCCCAGGCGTGGCCCCCACACTGGCCAGCATACCAAACTGCTTCTTGCGTTCACTAACGGAGATGGCAAAGGCATTATAGATAACAGTGATGGATCCCACGGAGATTAAAAGGATGATGATGAGTGTAATTGAATACAGGAAATTATCCAGGTTGTTGTTCTGTGAGACACCCATCTCCCTTAAAAGATTATTATTATATGAATACGATTCTACTTCTGCATTGTCCGCAATTTCAGGCACCTTTTCAAAGATGTTTCTTGGATTTTGACCAAGAATGGAGACGTTTATCCTCTCGCTTGATTGCAGCTTCTCCGCATCTAAGTAGGTGACCACCGTATAGCCGGGGCTGCTGCCGCTCTCGAAGTCGGGCCTGCTGATAATTCCGGTAATTGTATAAGTTGCGGTTGCTTGTGTCTGCAGTGTTTCCGTTTCCTGAAACCACTCGCCTGTTAAAACAATACCCTGATCAACTCTGTCGCCTATCTCCAAGGTTACGGACTGGCCGATATCATACCTGCTGCCGCCAATGGCCTGCACATCTTCTGTAATAACCATTTCTCCGTGACTTTGGGGGAAACGGCCCTCCGCAAGGTGAATGGGCATGTGCTCCATGGCCACCGCATCGTACTCTTTAATAAACAGATAAGGTTTTAACTCATTTGTTGCTTCATCAAAAGCCGCAAACCCTCTGTTCCGACTAAGCATTGTTTCCTTGGCAAACGGGTTGTCTGCGATATATCTGATATTGTCAGTCTCCACATCATAAAAGGAAGCATGGTAATTCCCGTCGGTTTCAATGGCTCTTTGCATGAAATAGTCCTGAAAACTGGCGGTAATGGAGCTGACTCCGGTAATCATGGCCGCGGAAAGGATAATACCGACAATGGTCACCAAGGTACGTTTTTTGTTCAGCTTCAACATACGCAAGGTTAAATGCTTTAAAATGCTCATGACCGGATCACCTCATCTTTGAGGATGCGGCCATCTTCTAAGGTGATTATCCTGTCGGCCTGCAGGGCGATTTGATTGTCATGGGTAATCATAATCATGGTTTGGTTGTAGCGTTTATTGGACAGCTTCAGTAAATCAATTATTTCTCTGGAATTTTTACTGTCCAGGTTACCGGTGGGTTCATCAGCCAAAACCAGTGCCGGCTTGTTAATTAAGGCGCGGCCAATGGATACTCTTTGCTGCTGTCCCCCGGAGAGCTGATTGGGCAAATGCCCGGTGCGCTTTTGAAGCCCCAATGTTTCAATAATTTCCGCCAGATAGTTTTTATCCAGCTTTTGCTCATCCAATGAAAGCGGCAGGGTGATATTTTCCTCCACGTTTAAAATGGGAATCAGGTTATAAAACTGATAGATAAGCCCCACCTGTCTTCTCCTGAAAATGGCCCGGTTGGTCTCGTTTAGTTTATAAATATCCGTATCCTCAATAAAAACCTTGCCTGAGGTGGGCACATCCACACCGCCGAGAATGTGCAGCAGGGTGGATTTTCCCGAACCGGAGGCTCCGATAATGGCCACAAATTCTCCCCGGTTAACCTGAAAAGATACATCATCAAGCGCTTTTACCTGTGTTGCTCCCTTGCCGTAAACTTTGGACAGGTTTTCAACTCTGAGTATTTCCATGTCATCAATCTCCTTAACTTTGATGCTTCTATCATAACTGCCCAAAGTGACTTTACCGTGACTGTTTAGGTGACAATTTGGTCACTTTTGTTAAGCTAAATCTGCCCGCTGGGTTGCCGTATCTTTATAAAGCTTAATGGTAAATTGGGCGCCGCTGCCCGCTTCACTCTGCACGGCAATATCTCCGCCCTGCCGGCTCACTATGGTGTGAGCCATGGCCAGGCCGATGCCCACGCTGTCATCGCCGGCGTTTTTTCCCTTATAAAAGCGATTAAAAAGATACGGCAGATCTTCTTTAGCAATACCAACGCCGCTATCTGTAATTGTAATCTCGGTAAAAAGTGGGTTCTCTGAAAAAGAAATATTAATCCGGCCTCTTTCCGGTGTATGCTCAATGCAGTTCTTCAGGATATTAATCAGTGCCTCGCAGGACCAGTTCAAGTCACCTATAAAACTAACATCAGAGGCCCCACTTATTTGCACCTGCTGCATTTTAATATCCAGGGGAATCTCCATGGCGGCCACCGCCTTCTCCACCAGTTGGCCCACCAATACTTGTTCCTTTTTCATCACAACGGTTCCGGCATCGAACTTGGCCAGCTTCAAAAGCGAAGTAACCAACCATTCAAGCCTGCTTAGCTGGGCTTTCATTCTCGCCAGAAATTCCTTTTTCTCCGTTTCCGGCATCTCCCGGGACAAAATATCATTTAGAACAAGCATGGATGTCATGGGAGTCTTTAGCTGATGAGAGATATCGGCCATGGAATCGGCCAGTGCTATTTTTTCCTGCTGCAAAAGGGCGGCCTGCGACTTCAGGGTTGTGGTGATTTTATAGATTTCATTTTTCAGGATACTTAAATCGCCCTCACTGTTATCGCGTATATCCAGCGAATAATCACCGCTTTCTATCTTTTGCGCATAACGGGTAACTTCCTGAATTTCTCCGTACTGCCTGTTTAGGAATTTGCTTACCGGCACAATAAAAGCTCCGCTGATCAATACAGAAAACAGCAGAAATAACAACAGAGTAACCCGGAAATTACTCTGCAACAGCCCTGTATTGACCCCAATATCATCGGTATAAATACCGTACCTGGATAAGATCTCCTGTCCTTGTGACACAGCTTCTTCATCTGCATTTAAAATTTGCCGGACAACTTCCTGCTCTGCATCCGGATATTCTGCAATAACAGCACCCACGACAGCCGCATGAGTCTGCTCTGCAGTGCTTTGGAATTGCCGGGAGGTAACCAGGCTAAATACCCCGGCAAGCAAGATAAACAATAAAAATAATCCTGCAAATGCAGCGAAAAGCTTTTTGGCTTCCGGGTTTCGCAAGATACTCAACCTACTCACCCACCTTATAGCCCAGGCCGCGAACAGTCTTTATAATCTGGGGTTGCTGCGGGTCATCTTCAATCTTTTCCCGCAAACGCTTAATATAAACCGTTAAGGTATTGTCGTTAACAAAATCTCCCGCCACATCCCACAGGCCTTCCAGAATCTGATTTCTGGTGAGAGTCAGGCCTTTGCTGTTGGCCAAAGTCAGAAGCAGCCTGTATTCCAGGGCTGTAAGCAAAACAGCCTCACCATCTTTGTAGACTTTGGCTTCCGCGGTGTTAATTATTAGCTTACCCAAATTTATCTCTGCGTTATTGGGCATAGACTTGTTGTATCTGCGCAAAACGCTTTTAATACGAGAAACCAGTTCCCGCACCCGAAAAGGCTTGGTTATATAGTCATCGGCCCCCATGTCCAGGCCCATCACCACATTAACCTCCTCATCACAGGCGGTGAGAAAAATTACCGGTGTATCACTTTGCCCCCCAAACTCCCGGCACAACTCAAACCCATTACCATCGGGAAGCGAAACATCTAATATCACCAGACTAAAACCGCCTTTACCCCATCTTTCCCTGGCATAACCAGCGGAATGACACACTTCCACAGTAAACCCTTCCTGCGTAAGTGCATACTCAATCCCCATGGCTATGGTCTTATCATCTTCAACAAGCAAAATGCAGCTCAAAAAATCATCTCCCTGTCGATCTGTACACTATTATTCGCACTATTTCAGGCAAATCCTTTAGCCAACTTTAACCGTTATGCTTCCATTTGCCTTTAGTTTAAAAAAGGCACGCTTATTCAGTTCCCTCAACGCGTGCCTTTGATACCGGTTTCCTTAGCAGCTTCGCAAACTGCGAAGCGTTATAATTTCCTACCGGTGCAAGAAAAAGTGTGAGATCCAAAGGAATCTCACACTTTGACGCTCAGAATCTTTTAAGCAGGCGAAGCGGTAATGTCACAACAGCCCAGATAAAATCCAAAATAAACCTAACTGTGAAACCCAGCAACCTAAAAGGCAGCAGTATCAACCAAGCTATTGGATATAATACCAGAAAAAATAATGCCAGTGGCCAACAAAGAACAAATAACACTGCCCAAAGAATGCATCCCATCCAAAGCACATCCTTAACTTTATTAGAATGGACCTCCTGCACGGGGGCGTTGCATCATTTCTCTGACCAGCTCCAGTCCTGTTTTTTCACACGGCGGCAGTTCGATCTCAGCAGAGCCCACGGGCTCAACCCGCTCACCCCAGCGGATAATATGGGCACTATAGGTAAGGCCTGCACCAAAGGCAGGAAGCAGTATGTTCATCCCCGGCTTCACATACCCTTCTTCAATGGCTTCCACAAGAGCTACGGGAGTAGTGGCGGAAGACATGTTACCGTACTTATGAATATTAATAAAAACCTTCTCCGCAGGAACTCCGAATCTTTTGGCCACCGCATCAATAATACGCAGGTTGGCCTGATGCGGCACCACCAGATCAATCTGGTCAGTGGACAGGCCCGCTTTCTCTAAAGCTTGCGCAGAAGCTTCACACATGCCCAAGACAGCCTTCTTGAAAATCTCCTGTCCCTGGAAGTTCCACCAAACAGTGCCCAGGATAGTCTGGCCATCAATATAGCGCGTACCCATACCGTGTGCCCGCAAAATATCACGGGATTCTGCCAGGCACCCCAGTTTGTCTGCCAGCACCCCCTCTTCCTCCTCTGTCTCCTGCAGGACAAAAGCAGCTGCTCCGTCACCAAACAACACCGCCACATTACGATCTGTCCAGTCCTGCACATTGGAGATCACCTCTGCCCCGATTACCAAGGCTGTGCGGGCAGTCCCGGTCCTAATCAGGGACGAAGCCAGAGAAAGGGCATACATACCGCTGGTACAGGCGGTATTAATATCAAATGCCGCTGCCTTTTCTATTCCCAGTAACCGCTGAACCAGCGATGCCGAATTGGGTACTATTTCATCCGGCGTACAACTGCCAAAAATAATCAAGTCTACATCCGAGGCGTCTACTCCCGCAGCGGCCAACGCCCGTACCGAAGCCACATGGGCCAGTTCACTGATTGGCACATGGGAAATGCGACGTTCTTTCATCCCTGTACGGGTAACAATCCACTCATCATTGGTATCAAGAAACGTAGAAATATCATCGTTGGTTAAAACAGCAGGGGGCATGCATTTGCCCCACCCGGTAATGGTTGCGTTTTTCATTTTACCTCCAGATCAAAGAAGCTCTCTTTTGAATTTTAATTGCTCTACAAATATTCGGCACGATACGGCATTAAACCTACAAAATACGCTGATAAAATAAAAAAACTATCTGCCTGCTGCTAAAAAGTATATAAAGATGATTCCTGGCAAATGCTGAAAATAATCTTAAGCTAAGAAATTTCCCGAAGAGGTGAATAATCATGAAAGATTCTGTTGTGCAGATTACGGTTTTCGGCATTATCGGGACAGTTATTATTAATGCTTTGATCTATGCGCTGCAGGTTATGGGGGTAAACGTACTGGCTCCCTGGCTGATTTCCGCCAATGTCTTTTTGGAGCCGGAATTAGCTCAAACAACCCTGGGGATTATCATTGGCTTAGTGGGAACGGGTGGACTAGGCATAGCATCAGCGGCCATAATCTTGCTGCTTCTCCACTGGACGGGTAAAGACTACGCCATCCTTAAAGGGATCGTGGGCATAAATGCCTTTTCTTTTATCACCATGGGCTTGTTCATGCCACTGTTAAACATTGCCCCCCAAGTCCGCGCCGATCCTCTTACCAATATAGTTGCTCTAAGCGTATTATCTGTAGCAGGTGCCATTGTTGGAGCCTTACTCCAACAGTACGCAGAAATAAAATAGCGTTCTTATGAAAACACCCCGGAGATCCGGGGTGTTTTCATGTCTGACCTCAAGACAGCAAAACAATGATACCGATACTTAGCAGCAGGGAAGACTCGCTTATTTTCTCCACATTGCCTAAAAAACTGTAATTAATCCTGAGAAAAGGGATTAAGATCGTTGCTGCACTAAGCATGTAAAGAAAATCCGCCGTATTCCCGGAAATATAGATTGCCGACAATTTCCCTAAAGAGTACAGCAGGGTAAACATTGAAAAAGCAAACTTCCAACGCAGAGTAAGAGCCGCTTGATTAAACAGCCGGAGCAGCGCCAAAAGAATAATCATCCACCCAATATAATGAATCGGAATCAAATGTATTCAACCCTTCCCATAATTGTGTTTATATAATTTATGGGATTTTGGAAATAAAGGTACCTCTCCACTACTTCTCCACAATCTACCTCCCCTTCTCCATATCTCCTCCATATTACTAGGATATAATAGCTCAAGCATAATTAAGGAGGTTTAAGCAGGATGAAGAAAAAAACGATTTATGTCCTGGCCGGCATCTTGACATTGGTCATACTGGTATTTGCCCTTAGTCAAAGCACTGAAACAGATGCCCAGTCCGCCGAGGAAATTCGCACCGCATCGGCCCAGAAAAGAGTGTTTGGCAGCAGCATGTTAGCTGTAGGCACACTAAAACCCGAGCTGGGTGCCATGGTCCAGATTGATACTCCCGGTGCCGGAGTAGTGGAGGAGGTGCTTGTGGAACAAGGCGCTGCGGTCAAAGCCGGTGACACCCTGGCTGTTATTACAATAGACGGTGCGCAACAGCGCATCAAGAAAGCGGAGCTGGCCCTGCAAATGGCCAAGCTGCAGCTTGAACAGGTTACCAGCGGTCCCCGGGAAGAGGAGGTTGCGCGTGCCCGCATCAACCTGGAGCAGGCTGAGAACAAACTTAAGGAAGCTGAAGAAACATTGTCTGTGCTAAAAGATGATGAAGAAACTCCCTCTGGGCAATTAGACAATGCTCAAAGAGAAGTAGATAATGCCGATGCCCAGTATCGGCTGGCCCAACAACAATATTCCCTGACTAAGAACAAATACACTCAAAATGATATTGCGCAAGCAGAAGCCAGGGTGGAGCAAGCCGCAAACGATTTGCAGGAAGCCAGGGCACTGGCAGAGCAAGGCACAATAACTGCACCCATTGATGGGGTTGTAGCGGAATTACATATCTATCCGGGTGCAGTTGTAAGTGGTAACAGCAATCTTATCAAACTTATTGATTTAAATCGTCTTATTGTGGAAGCGTTGATTGATGAAACAGACATCATTGCCATCGAAAAAGGACAGCAAGCCGCCATTACCCTTGATTCCCTGGACACTGAAACACTGGAAGGAACAGTGGGCTCCATTTCTCCCCTGGCGAAAAATGAAAGTGGAATCATTAATTACCCTGTGATTATTTCCCTGGAACATGTTGCTGCAGGCTTTTATCCGGACATGACAGCTGTAGTTACCATTTACCTGGAAGAGCCGCAGGAAACTCTTACTGTGCCTTCACAGGCCATTAGTCAATCCGGTAGCAAACAAATGGTTTATGTCCTTCAAGACGACGAGATATATGAAACGGAAGTCCAGACCGGCAAAAGGTCTGACGGTTATGTGGAGATAGTATCCGGCCTCAAAGCCGGTGAAAAAGTAGTTATCAACACGGCAGATGAAAACAGGCCATAAGGAGGCGAAAAGAATGTTACAGTTAGACGAAATTTCCAAGGTGTATTCTTCCGGCAGTAATTCTGTAACTGCGCTTAACAACATATCATTGGAGATTGCAGATGGGGGATTTGTGGCAATTGTGGGCCCTTCCGGGTCGGGAAAATCAACAATGCTAAATATTCTCGGCTGCCTCGACCGCCCAACTTCCGGCAACTATAAAGTAAATGGCATTTCAACAGGAACTCTAAAAGATGATGAGTTGGCCAAACTTCGTAATCAGCAATTTGGTTTCGTATTTCAGTCTTTTCACTTGTTGCCCCGTTTCAATGCGCTGGAAAACGTCATGCTTCCCTTTCTATACAGCAATGACCTGCCTGAGCATCCGGAGCAACAGGCTAAAACAATGCTAAAACGAGTAGGTCTGGAAGACCGGATGCATCACCTGCCCGGTGAACTTTCCGGAGGACAACAGCAACGGGTGGCCATTGCCCGGGCACTGGTAAATGATCCGGCAGTTATCCTGGCAGACGAACCCACAGGAGCACTGGACAGTGCTTCGGGACAGGGAGTTATGGCATTATTGACCCAACTAAATCAGGAGGGCAAAACAGTTATTGTCATTACCCACGATGCCCAAATAGCTTCGTACTGCAACTACACCATAACCATGGCAGACGGTATAATTGAATCCTCGGCAGCCAACAACAAAAAGAATATTCCGGGGGTGGTGGTCCTATGAAGTCCAAATTCATAAAAGAAGCGGCACGCCAGCTTTGGTCAAACAAACTTACCACAGCCTTAATGGCCATCGGCATTATTCTTGGCATCTCTGTGCTGACCATCGTCATTGCCCTGGGGCAAGGCACAAAAGCCAGTATCCTGGAACGGGTTGACCGGGTAGGTGCCACAGATACATTCACCTTACGCACTTTTCCCTGGGGTCAGGGCGGAGGCGGGCAGCATTCAGAAACGGAGAATATAACACTTACCGCACAGGATCTCTTCTCCTTACAACAGGAGATTAACGGCATCAATGCTATTATCCCCACCCTCAATTCACGTACCACCATAACAGGTGAGCTAAATTACCTGGAAAACGTCTCTGTTCAGGGGGTCACGGCGGGCTTTCAGGATGTAAGGCCCTGGAATGTAACCAGCGGTGTCCTGTTTAGCGAATATGATATTACCGAAGGGACACGGGCGGCTATTGTGGGCCAGGCTGTAGCCAATCAGCTAGCCTCTGACGGAAATATACTGGGCATGACCATACACGTTGACTCCCTGCAACTTGAAGTTATAGGTGTACTTGAGTCAAGAGGTGCCACCGGCAGTGGCCGCAATGCAGATGAAGTGGTCCTGGTACCGGAACCTGTTTTTCAAAGGCTTTTTCAACCTGACGGCTATTCCACCGTTACTGTCCAGGTAAATGACATTGACAGGCTGGAAGCCATATCTGAGCAAACCATGTCTTTTCTGGAGGCAACTTATTTGGGTCATGAGTTTTATGTGCGCATCCCCACATTAACCACCGGAACCAGGCAGGAAACGGCAGGCAGGCTGACTTCGTATCTAACCTTGATTGCTGCAATAAGCCTGTTGGTTGGGGGCATCATCATGATGAACCTGACAAACTTAACCGTTACGGCACGAACTGCTGAAATCGGGCTGCGCAAAGCCCTTGGCGCACGCAACCATGATATCCTCACCCAAATTATGATGGAGCTCTTTGTTCTGGCAGTGATAGCCGGTGGTATCGGAGTGCTTCTGGGAGTTGTTTCCACCAACATACTTGCCGGGCGAATTGATGTTAATACTCTCTTTACCTGGCATGCCCCCGCTGCAGGAATAATGTTCTCCCTGATTATTGGCCTCCTTGCCGGGGTACGTCCTGCAAACCGCGCAGCCCGGTTAGACCCGGTAGTATCGTTGCGGGCGAAAGGGTAAACAATGAACAGTTTGTCATTGTATCAGTTTATCTTACGGTCTATGGCGGCCAACAAAAAACGCTGCCTTCTGGCAGCACTGGGAATCCTCATTGGTATTCTGGCCGTCACCACATTGGTCTCTCTGGGGAGAAGTACGGAGCTATCATTGGCGGAGGAATTGGAAAAACTAGGCACAAATGTTCTCATCGTTGAAGCAGCAAGAACCTCAGGCGGCGGTGGTCGGAACCAATCTTCACAAGGCTCTGTGGCAAAAACCCTTACAGCAGATAGCTTAAGTGCCATTTCCCAAAATGTTACCGGCCTGGCCTCAGCGGCCCCGGTTTTCCAGGCTACCATAGATATCAGGGATGCAGGCCAAACTGTAAAGACCACCATGTATGCCACTACAGAAAACTTCTTTTCTGTGCGCAATCTGGAATTGGCGGCCGGACGTTTCTTTTCCGGTGAAGAAGATCAGGCCGGCCAACGCGTAGTTCTGCTGGGAAATACAGTGGCAGAACAGCTATTTGGCCCAGGGGCCGCACCGGGAGAGACCATTCGTATTGATAACACCTTTTTTGAGGTTATCGGTATCCTGGAGGCAAAAGGACTGGATGCCGCCGGAGAAGACTTGGATGACTTAATCATTGTTCCCCTGACCGTGGCACAAAGACGCTTAACTGCGGAAAATCATCTAACACATCTATTTTTACAGGCAGAAAACATTAACATCATTCCTGCCATGGAAGAGCAAATAACCACCTCTTTAAGGGCTACACACCAGATAAACGAAGGTGAAGCCAATGACTTTTCCGTAATGAATCAGACCGAACTGCTATCAGCCCAAACCGATATCCTGGGTACCATGTCAGACTTGGTCACTATCCTGGCAATTGTCATCCTCCTTGCCGGCAGCTTGGGCATCACCGCTGTTCAACTTATTAACCTGCGGGAACGCACCTGGGAAATTGGTCTGCATCGTGCCTTGGGAGCCCCCAAGAGTAAAATAGCAGTCATGTTTCTTACAGAAGCAATGATTATGGGTACTGCCGCCGGCATTGCCGGAATTGCTCTTGGCTTGGCTGCATCTTTCTTCTTTGCCGCCGTCTTTACCATGCCCGCCCTTTTGTCCTGGCAGGCCATACTCCTCTCCTTTGCCATCAGTTTAGCGGCCAGCATATTTGGCGGCCTTTACCCGGCATACCATGCCACCCGTATCAACCCCTCCACAGCACTGCGCTCCTAACCTGAAAGCAGCTTTCACAATTTAACATTATTGATACCCAAAGAGCACTGATAGTTGATTATCAGTGCTCTTTTCATTAGTTGGCCAGCGCTTTGTTTACTGCCTGCATGGCATGAATATATGTAGTATCAAACAAAGGAACCGGAGAATCTTCCGGCTTTATAAGCAGCGGAATCTCTGTACACCCCAGAATAATCCCCTCTGCGCCCTGCTTGATTAAGCCATTAATTATTTTCTTATACTCATTCTTTGATTCAGGTGTTATTATCCCCAGGCATAATTCCTGAAAAATCACATTATGTGTAATCTCCCTATCTGTATGGCTTGGTATAACCACCTGGATTCCATTTTGCTGAAGTGTTTTAGTATAGAAATCCTGCTCCATAGTAGGCCGTGTTCCCAGCAGACCAACCTTTTTAATATTAGCTCTATTCACCTCAACTGCTGTAGCCTCCGCTATATGTAGCAGTTCAATATCAATTGCTCCCTGGATTTCCTCAGCAAATTTATGCATAGTGTTTGTGCACAAAAGAATGAAATCAGCCCCGGCACTTTCCAGCTTGCCGGCAACTTTGATCAGGGCCTGAGAAATTTTCTCCCACTCACCCTTTCTCATATACAGCTCTATTTCTGCAAATTCGACGCTGTATAGGATACACTGAGCTGAATGCAGTCCTCCCAATCTTGATTTAACACCTTCGTTGATGATGCGGTAATATTCAAGGGATGACTCCCAACTCATGCCGCCAATTAATCCGATTGTTTTCAATTAAAAACCCCCATAAAAAATTAAATATCGTAACAACTCCTGCACTAATATAATTCCACTTGCAGGAATATATTTCCTGTTGGCGAAACATATCTAAAACAATTAAAGGGGTGACTCATATGGTTGGCATAGGTGGAGCAGAATTTTTTATGGTCATTTTTATGTTCTTATTCGTTATCTTTCTGGTTACGGCCCTGCTGCAATGGTTATGGAACATCACAATGCCCGATGTGTTTAATCTGAAAGTAATTACATTTTGGCAGGCTTTTCGGCTGTTGATTATCGCTGCCATTCTCTTTGGCGGCACCAACATTAGCTCATAACATCTGCAGCCCTCAAAATTTAACCCTTTGCGCCCATAGTCTAATAGTACTAATTCTTCTTTTTAGCATATTAAGCCTTTGCCTGGAAAAACTATTGATGTAGTGAATCTGACAAAGAGGTGCGTTATGATACAGGTTGGGAACTTTCATTTTGGCAAGGCAGATTCTGCAAAACAGCCGCAATTAGATATTGTTGAAGCTGGTATACTTGTACAACATTTATACTATCGCTATTATTGCATCGAGCAGACACACCAATATTACAAAGCCGCAAATGACAGTGACCTGAAAAAAATGATTAAGATGGGAATAGAGTACTTGGAAAAGGAAGTTACTCTCCTTGAAGAACAGATGGAAAAACATAGTGTGCCTATGCCAAGCCGATCCCCCAAAAGCATTAAAGCTCCTGTAAATGTAAATGACAGTTCACTAATAAATGATCAGATGATTTATGAGCAAATTCGCAGCGGCTGTTCTGCGGCAGTGGAAAAGAATTTACGCAACTTTTTGGCAATTATAAACAACGATTCTTTACGGAGTATGTTCACAAACTTTGTAAAAGAAGAAGTAGAAATATTACTGCAGTGCTGCAAATATGGAAAAATGAAAGGATGGGTACCTGTCTATCCTCCCTATAAACCTGACTAGAGTCAGGTTTATTTTCTGTATTGTGGTCTCCTTATTTGCTTGCAGGTCAACAACGCCCGCAGTCCCCTCCTTTAAGAACAGATGGAAAAATATAAAGTACCTATGCCCAGCCGATTCCCCAATAGCGTTAAGGCTGGTAAAGCATCAGGCAGATTATAATAATTGTTCTGCGCCAACGTAAAATATTTTTTCAGCGATCAGTCGTTAGGTTTTATGTATTGCGCCAATGTATTGATAGAATCAAAGACAACATCTACTAAATGAACGCATCCCTGGCCTTTACCCAATAAATCAGCTAATTGCTTCTTAGAGCATTTATTAACTTTCATATCAATTATATTGTTCAATAGCATTGTAGCTTCACCGCAAACAACATCAGGAACACGGAGCATTATTCCTTCCGCAGCTTTTATAAATCCGTTTTTTACTTTCAATGTTATATTCATTTCATGAAAAGTGTCGGACAATCCGCCACAAATGAGATAATAATCAGGCGCTTCTTCATAAAGAAAATAATTCTTAGTGCGTGTAAATAAATAACCATCTCGGTATCCGACTTCCGAATAGTTATCCCAACTCTGCTGAACTCTCTCAAGGTTACTGTAATAGCGACAGGTTCCTTTATACATCTTTTCCCAATAGCCACTATATTCTGTAGGCGATTCATAGCCTCGCTCTTTCAGCAAGAATGTCTCTGCCTGAATAACTCCTCTGATTGTTTCAGCGAAAAGCTCTAATACAAGGGGATCTCCATGCTCATCTACTGCTTTCCTTAAGCTTAAGCCACTACCAAGATATGCTTTGATACCTTTGAGCGAATCTAGCACCCTAACTGATTCATTATCAACCTGTGGGAACTCCTCTAAAAAGGCCTGTAGGATTTCAAAGGATTTGTCGTTAATAATAAGCCTCGCAATAACTTGTCGTCCTTTTTCATGATAAAAAGTTTCTGCTATCAATGTACCTTTGACATCCCTTTTAACGGTAGTATGAAAGTTTCTTTGCAAATTACACCTCATGCCCTCACCACCCTCTTTTTTATTCTAATCAACTTCTTCACTTATCAAATGGTTCCTGCTAACCTTAAAAGAAAGTGGCGCCCTAACCCGGTGAGCAAAGCGAACAAGGTAAATACAGCGAGTATAGTTACTGGGGGTCAGGTTTAATGTTATTAAACATTTGACCAGTGTTTAAAAATCCATCAGATGCACACTCCCATTTATATACAGAACATTAAAAACATTAAACCTGACCCCCAGGAGAGGACAACAAAAAAGAGCGCGATCAGATTATGATCGTGCTCTTCTTTAAATAAGGCTCTGGCAGAGACCTACTCTCCCAGGGACTCGCGTCCCAAGTACCATCGGCGCTGGAGGACTTAACGTCCGTGTTCGGAATGGGAACGGGTGTGACCCCTCCGCTATTTCCACCAGAAAGTTCTCTCAAAACTGAACAGCGATATGTTAAAGAGTTTATCACAAATTTAAGGTTAAGTCCTCGACCTATTAGTACCGGTCAGCTTAAGACATTGCTGCCATTACACCTCCGGCCTATCAACCAGATCATCTCTCTGGGGTCTTACCTCGTTAACCGAGCGGGAAAACTTATCTTAGAGGGGGCTTCGCGCTTAGATGCTTTCAGCGCTTATCCCGTCCAGACATAGCTACCCAGCAGTGCCCTTGGCAGGACAACTGGTACACCAGAGGTCTGTCCATCCCGGTCCTCTCGTACTAGGGACAGCTCTCTTCAATTTTCCTACGCCCATGACAGATAGGGACCGAACTGTCTCACGACGTTCTGAACCCAGCTCACGTACCGCTTTAATTGGCGAACAGCCAAACCCTTGGGACCTAATACAGCCCCAGGATGCGATGAGCCGACATCGAGGTGCCAAACCTCCCCCGTCGATGTGGACTCTTGGGGGAGATAAGCCTGTTATCCCCGGGGTAGCTTTTATCCGTTGAGCGACGGGCCCTGCCACGCACACCGCCCGGATCACTAA
>NZ_ACJM01000027.1 GCF_000174415.1 Dethiobacter alkaliphilus AHT 1 | reverse complement strand
AATAACCAATAAACCTTTTCTCATTTAATTAACCCCTCTTTCTTTTTCTTACTATTTAAGTCTACAAACAAAAACAAACAGCTTTACCTATCCCCTCCTTTTATGCTTAATTCATAATAATTGTAAATAGCAATATTCGACCATATTCTCATTTCAACACTAATTAATTCAACTTATTTAAGAAAAATCCTTTTAACCTATCGAATTATTTTTATGTTAAATCTACCATAAGATAAAAACATTGCATAAGCCTATTTGACGTAAACACGCAAAAAAAGTTCCAACGTTTTTTAAAAAATCTACTTTTTTTCTTCCCCCTCCAGCAAATCAATTCTCCCTTGCAACTCTGCAAAAACCTCCCGGGAAATCTCCATTACACCTCCCAGAGTAGGTCGCATCTGTATCCCGAACTCTTCTTTTAAAATCACCAACGGAATCCCCTGACCCCTATCGGCCAACCGCTTTTTAATCTCCACCGGAACAACCAGTGGATATTCCTTTCCATTGGCAACCCGCGGAGGCTCAACCTCCACCGGCTCACCGGCAACCACACCATAACCGTACACACACTTGGCCCCCACCGGGCCTTTCCCATCCCTTTGTCCCGCTTCATATAACAAAAAACCGCCACACTCCGCAAACCTTCCAGCCACACCGGCCGCCCTGCGGGTAAAATGAATCCCTTCAGGTCCGGGATACTCCTCTTCCGTCCTGTAATGCTTCTTAATATAGTACCGTCCCACCTTAATCACCCCACTTTCCCCTGTGGACAGAGGGACAGGTTTATTTGTCCACAACTAATCCCAAAATCACCAAAAATTGAACTGTCCAGTCTTTATAATGCAAAAAATGCGGGACCTGACCCTAAAATTTGCGACGGAGACCTGCTTTTCTCTCATAACGATGAAATCCGCCTCGAATTTGTAGAAGCCACCTGGAGAGAATACCAGGATTTCAAACCATTAATGGAACAAAACCTAAAAGACCTTCTGGAAGCTTAACAGAGCACTACGCGCTGAACGTAGTGCTCTGTTATATCTTAAGTAAAAATCTCATCCAACCGCAGCTCCAACCCATTAAAAACAACAGAGCTAACAACATCCCCTTCTCCAAAGATATCCATGCTTTGAATATCCCGCTCCTCATCAAAGGAGTAACGGGTAATACTCTTCTTGTCCGGGTCAATAACCCAATATTCCGATACACCACTTCTCATGTACAGGTGTAATTTTGTAGCCAGATCCTTACCCTTGGTGGACGAAGACAAAACCTCCACAACTAAAGTGGGTACGCCCACGTACCTGCCTTTTTCATTTACCTTTTCTTCATCACAAATCACTACAATATCCGGCTGTACCACATTGGGATCCTCTTCAAACTTAGTGGCATGCCCAAAAAGCCGGATATCCAACGGCGCGGTTAAAGATCGACATTTTCTTCCCCGGAAATAATTATTAAAATGCCAAGACATCTCATTTACCACAACCTGGTGTTTGAATCCCGGAGAAGCCAACAGGTAAACAACACCATCAATTAACTCATACCTTTGATCGGACGATTCAACCAAATCCAGATATTCGTCGTAGCTGATTTTCCTTACCGGCTTATAACTATGTGCTTCTTCCCGGACAACATAAAAGTCCGGCTCAATATAGTGGACAAGCTTTGCCACGCTCTTACCGTTCTTTACCACAATAATATCTTCCTTCTCTACCAAAGACAGGTATTTGCCAAAAGCATTCTGCAAGTCAGTAGTACTGACACGCATCCTGCACACCTCCTTTAGCTAAAATTATATATTTATTTTAGCTATTAGTCAACCAGAACAATAGCTATCTTTTAATTAAACAGGCAAAGAAGGAGAAAAAAGGAAGATGCTGAATTATTGGTTAAGGAGGGTACCATTATGTTAATTAAGTACATCGGCACCTGCTTTGTTTGTTTTGACTACATCGAAGAAGGTAAAGAATATCAGATAAGAAAAGGCGGACGTCTCTTTCATGAACAATGCGTCAAAAAGAACCCATATGACTCATATGTCCTGTTAGAACAAAAATGTGCCAAAGAAGATAGGAGCGATTAAAAATGAATATTGGTATCATCGTCTACTCCCAAACCGGCAACACCAATTCGGTTGCCCAAAAGCTAAAAGAACAACTTGAAGCAAACGGCCATACAGCAACAATTGAAAAAATCACCACCACAGCCGACTCCTCACCCCGGGCAACGGAATTTGAATTTACCAACACTCCCAAAACAGAGCCCTATGACGCCATCATCTTTGCAGCAGCAGTTCAGGCCTTTTCTTTGGTACCGGTAATGGCAGCCTATCTAAACCAGTTGCCCACATTACAAAACAAAAAAGTAGCCTGCGTGGTGACAAAGCAGCTGCCCTTCCACTGGACCGGCGGCAACCGCGCCATAAACAAAATGAAAGAAATCTGCCGGTCCAAAGGAGCAGATATCATCGGCACCGAGATCATTATCTGGTCCAAGCCAAACCGTGAAGAAAACATAGACCAATGTGCAACAAACATCTGCAGCATGTTATAGCTCTCTTCTAGCTTTAACTTAACACGCCCGGGGATTAATTCCCCGGGCGTGTTCTCATACTCTCTGCTATTTTTTATCAGGATCCACAATAAACCCTTCATCCATCATCATCTTTGTTGCATTACGGGCCCGGTATATAGCCTCCTCTGCCTTACTTCTCAGCTCTTCTTCGCTGAGATTTTTTCTGGCTATACCAAGTTCAATGGCTTTTAAGCCAACGCTTACCGCCTGTCGGATAAATACTTCCACATTATCCATGTTCGGCAGCAGGTTTTCAGGGTCAATACCACCTTCGGCCCCCAAATCAGCAATGGTATAGGCTGCAGTAATGCACATCTCATCTGTAATGGTGGAAGCCTGCACATCTAAAACGCCGCGGAAAATTCCCGGAAAGCACACCGAGTTATTAACCTGATTGGCAAAATCGGAACGCCCGGTGGCCACAATCACCGCTCCTGCCTCTTTTGCTTCCCAGGGCCACATCTCCGGAATGGGGTTGGCACAAAAGAAACAAATGGGGTCTTTTGCCATACCCTGCACCCATTCTTTCTTTATTACCCCAGGGCCGGGCTGAGACAGGGCAATCACCACATCACAATCACGCATGGCCTCCGCTGTACCGCCGGAGCGCTTTTCGGCATTGGTTTTTATAGCCAACTCGTAATTTTTCGGATTATTATCTCTTAATTCCTCTGCCCGTTCCTTATTAAGAATCCCGTCAATGTCTGCCACAAACATTTTGCCCGGGTCGGCACCGGCGGCAATAATCAGATTCGTAATACTCACATTTGCCGATCCGGCACCGATAATAGCAATCTTTACATCGGCAAGATCTTTTTTGACATAGCGCAGCGCATTTATGAGCCCGGCCAAAGTTACCGTGGCAGTCCCCTGCTGATCGTCGTGAAAGACAGGGATGTGGCACTCTTTACGCAACCGCTCCAAAATATAAAAACACTTGGGACTGGCTATATCTTCAAGATTAATACCGCCAAATGTGGGCTGCATCATCTTTACAAACTCAATTAGCTTGTCCGGGTCCTTTGTGTCAACACAAATTGGGAAAGCATCAACCCCACCCAAATACTTAAATAAAAGTGCCTTACCCTCCATTACCGGTAAAGATGCTTCAGGCCCGATATCCCCCAGGCCCAGCACCCTGGTACCGTCGGAAACCACCGCCACAACATTACCTTTATTAGTATGTTCATAAACCAAATCCTTGTTTTCCGCAATGGCCTTGCATGGCTCTGCCACCCCGGGAGAATACCAGATGGCAAAATCGTTAAAGTCACGCACCCTGCATTTTAAACCAACCTCAATTTTACCTTTATAAAAAGGATGCAACCGCATGGCATCCAGGGCAGGTTTTTCAGCCTTTTTAATTAGTTCTTCTCTGATGTCCATTCCCAAATCCACTCCTATATCTTTTATCTACCGCCAACGCGATACAGAAGTTAATTTTATCACAACTCCTTTTAAGATATCCAGTAGGTATTTAAAAAAATCTAAAAATTAACAGGCAACTCCCTGAGGAATTGCCTGTTCACTTTACAAACTGAACCCTATATGAGGATTGGGATAATACGCTAAAGCCAAACCCCTGACTTTGCAGGCCCTCAATAATCTGCGGCAGTACCGCCGGAGTATGTTTTTGATATCCCGCATCATGCAGTAAAATCACGGCATTTCTCTTTTGTGCCGCCTGATCCAACACATTTCCCAAAATTAAATCGGGACTGTTAATGGCATTTGCGGCATCACCGGCATCCACATTCCAGTCAAAATGAATATAGCCGCGCCTGGTCATCTCAGCAACGATGTCCCCCATAATCCCAGTTCCGCCGGCACGGCGGCTAACAGTATTATTTGACCCTCCAGGATAACGCATAACCCTGGGCCTTTGCCCTGTGGCACTCTCCAGCAGTCTCTCTAATTTCATAAAATCATTGACAAAACTCTCAACTGATCTGTAAATCTTATCATAATCATGTGAATATGAATGATTGCCGATCTGATGTCCTTCATCCACAATCCGTTTATACATCCTCCGGCCAAATTCCGTATCCTCACCGATAACAAAAAAGTCCCCTTAATCCCATAACGCTTCAATACATCCAAAATCCTGACCGTTTGTTCTGAGGGACCATCATCAAAGCTAAGATAAGCTGTTTTACCGGAAGAGGCAGCAGTTTTCTCCTTCTTCTCCACACTCTTCTTTTTCTTACCCTTATCCTGCGGATAGAAATAACTAAAAGTATTATCCATATCCCCACACCCCGCTTTTTCTAAATCCTATGCCAAATAATTTTGCTCATACCAAACTGCTTAAAAATCACCGTTTCTAAAAAAACAATCCCCATTACAGGGATTGTTTTTCTTAAGTGAAGTTTAAGGGGTAAAAACCTTTCTTTTTACATTCTGGCTACCTTCCTTCTCATAAATCATGGGATAAAGCTCTCCTTGCACCCACCCCTCTATCTGATCCTTGTAGTGGGGTGAGAACACCTGACCGGACTGGCCCGGCATAATTATGTCATAGGATTCTTCCACAGAGGACAGATCACTGACAAAGCGCCATCCACCGCCTCCCAGGATTTGCCCTGTTTCATCAGCAAACAATGCTTTCGGGGTATTACCGCTACCACCGAGCCCCCATTCTCCCACATTAAACAAATAATTAAGCGGCCAAACCGACCCTATGGGATGTCTGACAGTTAACCTGTGCCACTTGCCCCATTCCCATCTGTCAGGATTGTTGCCCTGGATAGCAATAACCTCCTCAATGGCTTCGGCAAAGGTTTGTCGTGCCACCTCATCTAGGGACAGATGATACCCCTGCGGCAAGAATGCAAACAAAACATTACCCGGGTCTTGATCTGCTTCCACCAGAACATGGTGGATCACCAAAAAATTGTTCCAGGGAAACCCCAGCATCTCTTCAAACAAAGCTGAGCCCAATAGGTTATACCACTGATGCCAGACCAGGGTTTCAGCTGAAGCCGCATCTTCAACGTAATCCCAACCCTGTAAAAGATTCAGCGCATCCTGCTCAATAGCTGATAAAGGCTGCTCATCTGCCGCCCTTACCACAGCATCGGTTAAAACAGGAGCCAACGCCCGGGCCTGAGTATTTAAAATATCCAGCTGCATCTCTTTCATCTGCTCCAGCGTAAAAGCATCACCACTGGCAATCTGTCCCTGAATCAGCTCATCCAACCGTTCTGCACGGTAAGGGAAAAAGAATTTACCTATCTCGTAAGGGTAATCTTCTCCCGCGGGACGGTTATTAGCAGTCATTATATAGCCTCTTTCAGGATTATAGATTTGCGGCAGTTCATCTCCCGGAATAAAACCGTCCCACTGATAAGCGGGATCCCAGCCGGGCACCGGCAATACTCCGGTGGAATTTTGCCTCACCGGCAACAGTGCCTGCCCGCGGTAGCCGATATTTCCCTCTCTGTCGGCAAACACCCAGCTCAATGCAGGAGTCACAAAGCCTTCCATCCCCTCAATAAACTCCTCCATATTGGTAGATCGGCTAAGCTTTAAAATTCCATTGAACTCTTCCCCCGGCTCCAGACCGGTCCACCGCAAAGAGATGGCCTGATACGGCCCCTCATCAATAACTTTGTTAATAATAGGGCCGTTTCTTGTAATCTCCACCACCTCAATGTATGGCTCTTCCACTCCGTCAACATAAATCTCTTCTTCTATCACAGTGGCCTCTTCCCACTTGCCATCAAATAAATAAAGCTGGGGATTCTCCGGATTAAACTGCTCTAAATACAAATCCTCCTGATCCACGCTCATGGCCGTTACTCCCCACGCCATGTACCCATTGTGTCCCAGAACCACCCCGGGCACTCCGGGAACCGTTACCCCAATGGAGTTAAAATCGCCTTCCAGGTTCAAATGTGTCTGATACCAAACATTGGGAATCCCAAAGGCCAGATGAGGGTCATTGGCCACCAAAGGAAACCCGGATTCGGCATGCTCTCCGCTTATAGCCCAGTTGTTACTGCCCTGAAACTCCGCCGGCGCAAACGCTGCCAACTCTTCCAACTCCTCATCACTGAAAGGAGACACTTCCGACAGCTCATAGATCAGCGGAAAATCTGCAATCATGTAATCGGGGAAAATAAGTTGGGCATGCTCCCCCAAAGCTCTGGCCACACGATAATTCATCAGCTCATTTCTGTGATCACCGGACAAAGTATATCCCATATACTTGGCGACAATCACCGAATCTTCCGCAGTCCAGGGATCCGGATCATAACCTAAAATGCGAAACTCCACAGGCTGTCTCCCCGCTGCAAAGGCCTCCTCAATATAAGCGTTAACCCCGGCAGCATACGACTCCACCATTATGCTGGCTTCTGCATCAAACTTCTCCACCACAGCCGCTGTGGCCCGGTGCATACCAAATGTCCTGTAAAACCGGTCAACCTCCAACGTATCTTCTCCTATGACCTCAGAGAGGCGCCCCCCGGCCAATCTCCTTGTCATATCCATCTGAAACAGACGGTCCTGTGCCATTACATACCCCTGGATAAAAAATAAATCCTCCAGCGTACCGGCGTTAATCTGCGCCACGCCCCGCTCATCCCGCAGCACCGTCACTTCTTGCTGCAATTGCGGCATGGTACCGGTCCCCTCCAGCACAGGGTGGCTGCGTGAAATAAACCAATACCCTCCCACCAAAGCGCTTACCAGCAAAAAAACCAGTATCCCAAAGATCCATAAAACTACCCTGACCCAGCGCCTTTTCATCAATGGATGCCTAACCTTAACAGAAGCTGTCCCCCGCACCCCAATTCCCCCTTCTGCATTATTTACCGTTAATTAAACTTTAACATATGCAAATATATTTGTCTAAATATTCTATAAACTTTTCGCATATCATAGCTATATTTTATATATATTGCCGGGATATTTGCGGGATGCAACAAAAAAAGACGGTTTCCTCAGCCGCGCTTTTCTGTACCGGTTGCTAGCTACAAAGGCGTTATAGTTTCCCACCGGCATAAAAAAGCCATTGGAATACTATCCGACAGCTTAAACGGACCTAAACCGCAAAACACAAACAACCCCTTAGATATATAAGGGGTTGTTGCTGAAATTCACCTATTATAGTTGCTTCTGCCGCGGATGCCTAATTAAAATAATCTCAATATCATAGCCAGAAACTCGATAGAAAACTTTGTACGGTTCAGACTTGCCAATCGACAGTAATACTATTCGAAGATCTGTAGGCATATTTTTTATTGCAACCTGTCGCCCTGGTACATAAAGAGATAAATCCTGTTTTAAAAAATACTCCTCTACTTTACCTTTGAGATGCTTAGCGATAGGGGTTAGTTCTAGAGTTTTCCTCCATTTATCAAGTTCAAGTAAAGAGGTAACGGCAGATGCCCTCCACTTAACCTTCATATTCACTCCTCTAACATCTGATCTATCTCTTTAGCAGATAAAATAGGGTTATCATTTTTGATAGCACCAAGAAGTAACTTCTCTTCCTCCGGATCAGTTACCTTATACATGTCGGCTGTTAGTGTAGAGTCATCTATTTCCTCAACTTCTAGCAATAAAAACCTTCGACCATCTACTTGAATATAATGCTTGCCTGAATTTATGGCAAGCAATATGGCCTTGCTATCAATTTTTATCGGCTTCATTCTGTTCACCTCAACTTATTCGCTGTCTGAAAAATACCTACCAGACAGCTCTTCTATTATTATAACATAGCTGTCACATAAAAATGAACAGTTCAGGAATCTCTAATATCCCGGATACCTCTCCCACCACTCACTCTCATCCCGGTACCGAACCAACAAATCATCAGCCAACTGCTTAATAACCTCAGCCAATTCAACCTTTTCAATCCAATCCTTAGAAATCCCATCAACACCCAAATAAGCACCCAGAATATTTCCGGTAATCGCCCCGGTACTGTCACTGTCCCCATCATGGTTAACAGCAGCAGTCACAGCCTCTTTAAAGTTATCCTTAAACTTCAGAGAGCAGTACACTGCAATAGCCAGCGCCTCTTCGCCTACCCATCCCTCACCAAGTTCAGCTATCGCCTCCACCGGCTCAGTACTCTCTGTCAATTTAACTGCCCTCTTCACAATCTCACTGCATTCCTCATGCCCTTCATACTTCCCAAGCTCCACCAAAGAACCCTTAACTGCATTCTCTAAATCCAAACCTTCAATAATGGCCGCAATCATATAAGCCAGAACACCGGCTGACAAGTACCCACTGGGATGACCGTGAGTCAAAGCCGCACAGTTAACAGCCAACTCAAAGGCCTGCTCTTTTTTAAGATACAGTCCGATAGGGGCCACCCGCATAACTCCACCGCAGCCCTTGCTGTTATTGATTGGCTCACTTACTGTACCACGGCGCGACTCAGACAGAGCAGATAAACAGGAGTTACCCGGAGCCCTTTGTTCATGAAGGCCTTTAACCTCAATCAGCCACCCATCGTAAATCCAATCCAAGTCGTCTTTCTTAGGGTACCCTTGCGTATGTAACCAGCGCTGGTAGGCGAAATAAATAACCGAAGGGCCATGACAAATCCCTTTCAACCGGCCACGGGTCTCGGCCCGCAGTAAACCTTCTGCGGTAAACAAAGTCATTTGCGTATCATCGGTGATTTCTGCTTTTCCGCCGTTACCGGAAACAAGATCTGTAATACCTCCGGGCCCATACTGAGACAAAATCGCCTCCCGGCTCTTAAATTCAACGGGCCAGCCTAAAGCATCGCCAACAGCGCCACCCAGCAAACACCCTCTAAAATAATCAACACTTCTATTACCGCCCATGTCTACACCCCATTTGTCTTCAAGTGTCCTTTAACAATAACATAAATAAAGGACACATACTTGTCCCAAGATAAATTAATCCCCCCGTCAGACAAAAAAGGTTCATTCCCAGAATGTAACCCCAATTACTAAGGGGTGTTGCCGGAAATGAACCTCTTTTGCTATAGAGAAACCCTGCCCTAATAATTAAGCTTATGCAAGTACTCTTCACTTTTTGCTGCCACAATAATCCCGGTATCAGTGGCAAGTGGTATCAGCGGTGTGGTGCTAAGCTTTAAGGCTTTAAGCTCCTCCCGGACCCACCTACTGTCAAACACTTTTCCGTTATAGGTATGGATAAACATATTTAAATCAAAAAGAGCTGCTTTAGACGGAGAATGCTGCAGGAAAAAGTCATGGATCAGCACAAACCCGTCATGGTCTAAACACCGAACTGCTTCAGCCAGGATAGCAGAAACCTCTTTTTCCGCATAGACGTGGATAACATTTGACAGAATAACAAGCTTGAACTTTTCATCCACAGGCCAGGGCTCCAGTATATTAGCGTTGACACAGTTTATCCTGTTTGCCAGTCCGGCCTTCCGCAGCATTTCCAATGCATAATCCAGGACCCAGGAGATATCAAGGAGGGTAGCTTTAATATCTGGAAATTGTCTGAGAAAGCCTGCTGCAACAGCGCCGGAACCGGTCCCGACATCAAGGATTTGACCGGAAAAATGAGTGTCTGCAAAAATCGGGAGAATCTCCAAAACTTTAGTTTTGGCCACACAATCCATGGCTTTTATGTATCGGCCAATCCTTTTTACAACCTGTTCTTCTACCGCATCATCAGTTGGATAATCTATCCTCCCTCCAGCCTTCAAACAGTCTTGTAATCCCTGCCACCCCACCGCCAATGCTTTGCGCCACAGGATAGAATCACCCTGATAGTGCTCCTTATCTGCCACCAGATATGTGGCGGAGATAGGTGTATTGCAGTATTCATGGCCATTTTCGGTGACCAGGCCCAACACAGAGAGAGCCTGCAGAAAACGGGCAAGGCCTCCTGTATCAAGCTGAAGCCTGCGGCTTAACTCATCAATACTCATCCCTTTTTCCTCCAGAAGAGAAAAAATATCCATCTCCACGGCGGCAAAGAGTGCTTCTGAATACCAGTAGCCGGTAGCCAGGTCTTCCAGATACTGCGCTCCGTTTTTTTCAGTGTCGCACTGCGTAAAATGCCTCATTACAGTCAACTCCACTTATCCGATGCCAAAATATTTAGCCGCCACATCACTGGCACATTCTTCTCCACAGGCTGCACAATGACCACCTGCGCCTTTTTGGGAGAAGGCCGCCCTGGATTTTTCCGGATCAATAGAGAGCTCAATTTGGCGGTCAGTATCTAAAGCAACTCTGGCCCGGGCCATTTGCAGATCCCTTTCCCAGGCCTGTTTATTGCCCTTCGCTAAATCAGCGACGTGAGCTGCAATTTGTGCCGCAATGGCTCCATCTCTTACATCCTGCTCGGTAGGCAAACCCAGATGTTCCGCCGGAGTTACATAGCAGAGAAAATCTGCACCGGTTGCACCGGCCAGAGCGCCGCCGATGGCTGCAGTGATGTGGTCGTAGCCCGGCGCCACATCAGTGGCCAGATTGCCGAGAATAAAGTACGGTGCACCGTGGCAGACCCGCTTCTGCAATAACATGGTGGCCTCGATATGGTTCATGGGAACATGGCCGGGCCCTTCCACCATCACCTGTATTCCCGCCTCCTGTGCCCGGGCAACCAATTCTCCCGCCACAATCAGCCCCTCAAGCTGGGCACCGTCCAGGGAGTCGGCTGTGGAGCCGGGCCGAATGGCATCACCCATACTTAAAGTCACATCATATTTTTTCAGAATCTCCAGCAGACGGTCAAACTGTTCATAGAGCGGATTCTCCAGTTCATTATGCAGCATCCAGCCTGTAAGGAAAGCACCGCCGCGGCTCACCACATCGGTTACACGGCCTGAAGTCTGTAACCTCTTGATAACATCGAAATTAAGGGCGGTATGAATAGCCATGAAATCAACACCGTCGGCGGCATGTTTTTCTATGGACGCAAACATGTCATCTGCTGTCATATCAACGATACTGCCGCGGCTCTCTATGGCCTCCACCGCCGCCTGATAAACCGGCACACTACCCACCGCAATATTTGCTTTACTCAGGATCAGACGCCGCATGCCGTCTATATCCCCTCCGGTGCTTAAATCCATCAGGGCATCACAGCCTACCTCCTCTACATTGGCAAGCTTTCTTTCTTCCATTTCCCAATCTATGCGGTCACTGGATGTGCCAATTAACGCATTAACCTTGATCCTTAGCCCCTGCCCGATTCCCGTATAATTAAAGTCTTTTCGCAAAATATTTCTGGGTATCACAATGGTGCCTTCCGCCAAACCTTTTTGAATCACAGTAACATCTACATTTTCCCGGGAAGCCACCCATTCCATTTCCGGCGTAATCTTACCTGCACGTGCCGCCAGTACCAAAGTCATATCTATCATCCTCTCTTTAGCAAACTTGTTTAGATACACCCAAATAACCGGACACCACATCCATGGCACAATATTTACCGCACATAGCACAACCCTTAGTGGTTTCCTCACTTCTGGTTCTTCTCATATACTCCGCTTTTTTAGGGTCAATGGCCAACTCAATCTGCTTTTGCCAGTCCAACTGTTTTCTGGCTTTGGACAGTTCCAAATCCCACTCTGCTGCACCGGGGAGGCCTTTGGCCAAATCGGCAGAGTGCGCAGCAATCCGGGATGCCACAACACCTTCCCGTACCTGCTCCAGGTCAGGCAAACCCAGATGCTCCGAAGCGGTGACGTAACACAAAAATTCCGCGCCGGCCCAGGCACTGATAGCCCCGCCTATGGCCGCACTGATATGATCATATCCTGCCGCCACATCTGTCACCACCGGCCCAAACACAAAGTAAGGAGCGCCTTTACACAAACTCTTTTGCAGCATAACGGTGGTCTTTAACTGGTTTAGCGGCACATGCCCCGGCCCTTTTACCATGATCTGTACGCCGGCCTCGCGGGCCCTGCGTACCAGCTCTCCCAGAACCACCATCTCCTGAACCTGAGCAGCATCAAGGGAATCTGCCAAACATCCCGGACGCATCCCATCAGCCAGGCTAACGGTCACATCATATTTCCTGGCAATTTCCAAAACCCGGTCATACTGCTCATACAGCGGGTTTTCCTGTTCATTGTGAATCATCCAGCCAATCAAATGGGAAGCACCGTAACTCACCAAAGGATCAATACGGCCTTCCTGCTTGGCCCGCTTGACAATATCCATTGTGGTACCACTATGTAAAGCCAGAAAATCCACACCGTCGGCTGCCTGCCGCTCGATTACCTCAAACAAGTCATCAACTTTCATTTTAAGAGATGAACCATACCTGGCCCCGGCCTCCGCCACAGCCTGGTAAAGTGGCAATGTGCCCACAGGTGTTGGCGTGACAGCTAAAGTTTCTTTACGCATGGCATCAATATCACCGCTCACACTAAGGTCCATAATGGAATGAGTACCCGCTTCCACCGCTGCCTGAATCTTGGCAACCTCTCCCTGAATACTTCCCTCTTTACCGTACACACCGATGCTGGCACTTACCTTTGTGGTCAGTCCCGTTCCTATCCCCACCGGATCAATGTTTTTACGCTTAACATTGCGTGGAATAACAATTGTCCCGGCAGCCACCCCTTCAGCTACAAAATCCAATGCCACATTTTCTTTTTTTGCCACCTGCTCCATCTCCGGAGTAATTTCCCCGCTTCTTGCCTTGCTTAGCTGTGTCACCACAATTCCTCCTTTTGATAAAAAATAAAAGCCCACGCATCTAAGGCGTGGACTTTTCCATCATCCATTCGCTGTCACCTATCCTCGAGGTGACACAAAACTATCACAGGCAGGTCTCCTGACTTAAGGTCACTGCTAAATACCGCCTTCCCCCAGATGAAGTGGCTTTGGTATCAGCTACCTATTTACAGTGGCGGGTCCGTCCGGGATTCTCACCCGGTTCCCTATTCTCCCTTGCGGGCACCTGTAATATTTATTGAATTTTCTACGCATATTCTACCTAAATTTACCTGGCTTGTCAATCAACTATTTTTTACCTCTACAGCAGAACATTATAGACAAACAGATTCATCCCCAGAATATAGCCTGAGTGGCAAAGAATTGCTCCCAGAATTGAACCGCTTTTAACTCTGGCCCAGATAAACAGATAAGAAACAATAAACATAAAAGCAAACCATATGAAAAGCGGCACAAACCCGGTGAGAAAACTCTGCGCAGTAAAGAAAATATTATGATGAGGAAGATGTATGGCAGCAAAAAGAAAACTGGACCAAAAACCCGCCATTTTATAACTGGACAGCTTTTCACCTAATACCTCATGAATAATACCCCGAAAATAGAATTCCTCTCCGATAGGGCTAAAGAGCATAGACAAAAAAGTAACCACCGCAAACACCACCGGCTCAAACACAGCATCCTGCCCTGCCATATACTCATATGCAACGGTCATCCCCCAATTTTCAGGTCCGGTCCCATATAGCACAAAACCCAGGAAATATATAGCCCCAGCCACAACTGCACCAATAACAAAAGATATCAACACCCACAGCCAGCTTTCAGGCTTTTTAATCCCTATCTTCTTTCTGCCACCGGCGGAAAGGAAAACAAATGGCATAATCCACATTATCAGAAAACCAATTGTTACGAAATTAATGCCGTAAAAAGCAAGTCCCAGATAACGTATTAGCCCCAGCACAATAAAAGTAACCACCACAAACCCAAATCCGGAAATAAAAACCCTCTGCCAAAGAGGCCTTAATAACTCTTCCCTCACTTCAATCATTTCCCTTCAACATATTGTTTTCACAAGATCCCTCTCTCTTGTTACAGCTTATCATCATTAGGCTCACGTGCCATTTCCCACATTGGCACATCGAGTTTTTTGAAATTAATTTTCTGCAGCACCCTTAAGCCATGTTTTTCATAAAAGGCTATGTTTTCTTCCTTTTCCGTTTCCAGATACAGATGAAGCTCCTTCTTATCGCAGTCCCCTTTTATTTCCTCCATAAGCTTACTGCCAAGGCCCCTACCCTGTGTGTTGCCCCTGACACCGATAATCATCAGATACTGGTAGGACTTATTTTTCATCAGCTTTTTGCGATCAGGCCCCAGCTGGTTGCTTACGATGGCAAGATTCCTTAAAGTTTCCTTCCCCATTTTTGCCCCGTATGGTAGAGCCCCACTGAGTAACAGGCGCCACATTGACAAATTTGCATACTTTCCCGGAAACCACACTGCTACCCCTTCAATCTCCTGAGAGGTTGCACATGCCTTACCGTACTTCATTCCATACAGCAAGGGAATTGTAAAAAAGTTTGTTAACGACCTCTCTCTGTTTGGGTCATCCCTAAAAACCTCTGCCCAAAGCGGGTCATCTTTGAAAGCATCTTTTAGGCATTCCACTGCTCTGGGGATATCATCTTTTGTTAACCGATAAAGTGTGGACATAACTTCCCTCCTCCACATATTTGCAGAATCATCTTTAGTATATTCTTGTGTTTAATTGTAGATTAACTGACTAAAACAAAACTAAACATATTCTAAACATCAAGCACTCTGCTATCTGCCAAAAAAATACAACCCCTGCTAACAAAGGGATTGTATCATTTAGGCCGTTTTTAACTTCCTGATTGGATTCAGGCCGTTAGCGCTCTTTTTCTCTCCCTCCGCTGGAGCCAAAGGGTTATTTCTTGTTTTCGATGCTCACATTCTTAATCAATATAGAAATTGTGCCGTCGGGGTTATTGATAAAATCAATCATGTCTTTATCGCTGTAACAATGAGAGGGAAAGTTGATTTCGATTCCGGTATTAGTCTTTATCTTATTACGCCCTAACCTTTTTAACGTACTGCTTTCCTCTGAAATGTGGACCACATCTTCTTTTAGCCCTGCCTTCTGTACCTCTTCAAGATATTCTTTTTGTAAACCAGGCTCTTTAAAAACTGCATTAGCTACCTGCGAGATCTGTACAGCATTAGACTCTTCGGCACTCTCACTTACTGCAGTTTGAAACTCCACCACTTTATCAAAATCATCATCACTATACTTTTTACAAACTTTGCGAACGCTTTTAGTTAAGATGGCGACCTTTTCCTTGGTGGACAAGTCATTTGCACATTTTAAGAATCGCGTGGAAAGATAAAACTCTTTTTCACCATCAATTTCATAGCTTTTTTCAAGGATCTTAATATCTAAATTGTGCAGGTTTACAAAAATGCACTCATCCACCTTTTGTGTTTCACTGGGCAAAGTGGTCTTTTGCTTAATCAGTTTGTTATGAGTACTGTCCCCTGAATTCTCGATATAGTGGATATATGTTTCTTTATAGTTAAACTTCAATATTGCCAGATGCTCTTCCTGATTAATCTTTACCAGCGTAAAAATCAGATCACTGGGAGGCAGACTGAACTTTTTTACCAGGTTAAACAGAACCTTGGCAAGCTCTGCACTTACGGAAACAAAACTGTCATCACTGATACTTTCCACCAACAGTTTAGTTTCATAATCATCATCTGAGAATCTGCCCGCTCTAATACTATCAGAGGCAAATGACTTCCTGAGATGATTCTCTAAAAAGTCCCACACCTCTCCTTCCTTATCCAGTTCCACATTTGATAAAAAAGGAAAATCGAAATTCGGATCAATAATATGTAGTATAGCTTTATTTATTGCAATAGAAGTCTCATTCATTGTATCGCTCCTCTTGGTGTTAAATACTAGTACCGGCAAGGCATAAAAATATTGTGCACATTTTTTTGCGGAATAATGGGTCCGGCATCAATCAGGTTTGTTAGCATGGATTATCTCTCTCACCTTTTTCTTATACTCGGTCGATAGCGAAGCAGAACCACTACCGCATTTACCAAACAAATCCTCCCCTAATAAGTACGGTTGCTCCCGCAGTTCTTGATTTTCCAAAAATACTTGCAAAGCTTTCCTGATAATATCTGATTTCGTCATCTGCTCTTTTACAGCAAACTCCTCCAACTTTTTCTCCAACTCCTGAGGCAAGCGGATACTTATCACTGAAACCACCTCCGTAATACAAGTTGTATTACGCATATTCTAATATGTCAAGTCACGTACAGCCTCTATCTGCTAAACTCCCTGCCACACCTCTTACAGATTCGTTCCGGGTCATTATCTGAAACACAACATCCGCCCAAATAAACCTCTCCAAGCTTTTCTGCCTCAAACGCTTCGGCATCAGGCATCCCGTATACAATCTCTACAGTCTCAGCCGAACCACATGCCGGACATTTGATATTTGCCATAGCTATTCCCCCTCTATCTGGATGGGCCCGCAGGCCTATTTATTTCACGAAACCTATCTATCATCAACTCCGGGCTCAAACATCTTTGTTCCCCGGCTTTTTCAGCTCGTCTCTTAACCATTCTAAGGCACCTTCTGACTTTTTCCACAAAAAGCCATAGCTATCCCAATAAATATAGGCCTGCTCCTTACTGCCCAGTGAATAATACCTGTCATCCCAATCCCTTGGCCGGACATGTCTCTTCTTTGCTATTTCTTCAGCAACCAGTGGCAAATACTCCCTGGCTTCCTTCAGTGCTTTGGCTGCCTGATCTTTCTGGCCCAACCGGAAAAGTGCCAATACTTTCCCATAAGCAAACTCGCCAACACAGTCGCCACCCCACTGCTTGCTGAAACTGACAAACTCCTTATCCCTGCCCTCACTCAAAAGCATCTCACCAATTTCAAATCTGGCACCCAGGCTGTCATTTGGATCAAGCAAGAGACACTCACGCCTTAACCACATTGCCTCCCCATACAAGCCGACTTCTTTTTTAGCCAAAGCCAGTCCATCAAGGCAACGCAGAAATGGCCGGTTATCTATCCAGTCCCAGGGCAGTCGGTCCCTGCCTAACTGAAAATCAATTGGAAATGCTCTATGTCCAATATCCAATGCTTTTTCCCAGACAGGAATCGCCTCACTGAGTTTGCCCCTTCGGTAATAACTTAGTGCTAAATGGTGGTAAGCATCTAAATGATATGGATGCTTAATATAGAGCCCCACAAATGCACCTTCCGCACTGCGATAATCTAAGCACTGCATATCTTCCATAGCCGCATCAAACTCTTCAAACGTATCAATGTAATCTTCCGGGTAAACGAACTCCCAGGTGTGTTTATCCTGCCTCTTCAGCTTCAGACTCTTTTCCATCCTTATCCCCTCTCAGTAATTCCTGACATCAAGCTGTACACCATTATAGCTCATGCCTTTTAAAAATGGCTATATAAGTCGCAAAATACGTACTATGAAGTTAAAAATGCTATCAGACAGACAACAGTTCCCTCAACTCTTCCCGCAGCTCTACGGCTACCGTCGCAATTTTTTCATTTCTGTTTTTGATTTTGGCCCGGCCCACAAATATCAGCCCTTTTAGCCACAGTTTTCCCGCCGCCGACTGCGGCGGTTCATCCACCAGGAAACCTTCCTTGTCCATGGAGCCGAATTTGCGGACAACGGCAAACATCCGAGCCCAGCCACCCCGCTTCAGTAAATAAACCAACAGTTCTCTTTCCTCTGCGGTCAGCTGTAATACCGCCCGGCGCACGGCCGCAGGAGATGTTACCGCAGCCACCAGGGCAGCTTCTCCTTCTTTTCTCGTTTTACACTCCACCTGCCAGAAAGCACAGGCTTCCCGCACCCACTCAACCGGCATATTACGCAGGCCGCGGGCCATAGATGGATCTATTGACAGCTTCTTATCTTCAATATCTTCCCGCAGGAAATCATCGTAGCTGAAAAACCGGTATGACATAGTCTCAATTTCAAGCTTTAACAAATGGTACTTATCCTTGAATTCATCATTGCCCAGCTCCGGATCAATACGCTCCAGATAGTGCTTGGCTTTCTCTTGATTCTTTTGTCCCAGCCAAAACGCCGCCAGGTTATAGAGGAAAATAGGATGGCTGGGAGCAATGGACTCCAGCATTTCCAAAACCGGCAATGCTTGCTCATACATTTTTTCTTTCCTGTACAAATTAGCCAGCGTCAACATTGCCGGGGGGTATATTACAGGCCCTGTACGTTGAGCCTCCAGCATTGAAATTGCCTTTTTGGCCTTGCCCTGCTTCAGCAGGAAAAGAGCCTGCCTGTAGTCTGTCTCAATTTCCTCCGGCGGTTCCCAGGTGACCTGCACCTGCTGTACTCTCATGGCCTGCAGCTTGCCGTTAATAATCAGCGGAATATCTTCCCCTTCTGCAAAAACGCCGGCTGTAACCAGTGCCTCCGCCACCGCTAATTTCAGCTTATCTTCAACCAACTCGGACTGCAGAAATGCCATCCCCAAATCCTGGCCCCAACCGCCGCCGTGGACCACCATCGCCTCCATGACGTTTTTTCTCAACTGTTCCTCCACCGACTCGTCTACCGCTACAATTAACAAAAACATCCGCAATAAGCCGCTTTCGGCCAGTGCCGTCTGCAGAGCCTCTTTTGTTTTTGCTCCTTTGTAACAGGCCAGCCCTGCCTTATAAAACCAGTCGTATTCCAGTGCAAACGGCGGAATAAGGCCCTTGTCTGCCATCACGCCCACAAGCTGCAGCTGCGCATTAAAATACTCTTTTTCAAGCCCGACCCAATAAGAGGCCGCCTGCTTGAATCTCTGCAAATTAAACGCCGCAATCCCCGCCAGATATCTGCATTCACAGCTCACATGCAGATCTTGCCAGCGCCGGTAAATCTCCAGCACCTGCCGGTGGTCTCCAACAGCACCAACCGCCTGCATAATCATCACTGTATACTCACGCCAGCTCTGCGGTATGGCAACCTGTTCCTCCTTCATGATACGGAGGCCTCCCTCAAAAACACGTACCGCCTCCTCCACCATCCGCTTAGCTTCCTGCATACGGCCAAGCGCCACCAGGCACTTAGCCGCCAGTGCCCAACCGAAAGGATTGGGCCCGCTTAAGCCCTCATCCAGCTTTTCAAGGGCCATTTCCGGCTTTCCCGTCAAAAAATAGGTCAGTGCCAGATTATTGCGGATGGAGGGAACATCAACTTCAGCCAGAGCCTGCAAAAAAAGCCTCTCCGCCAACGGGTAATCTTCTTCCACCAATGCCTGGCGCCCCCGCGCTTCCAGTTCAGCCGCTTTCCTACTCATGACACGTTCCTCCTCCATCCCGGCCCGCAGGCCTATTTATTTAACGACAGCTTTCTATCATCACCTCAAGTTTCTACAACACCGCACCTAATCCTGCCTGACAGTGAAAAGAGGCAAACACAGCTTGTCCGCCTCCTAGGTGCTAATAGATCCCACATTGTGCGAGTACCGTTAACAATCACCACTCTCTAT
>NZ_ACJM01000026.1 GCF_000174415.1 Dethiobacter alkaliphilus AHT 1 | reverse complement strand
CGGCTTCGCCGTTTTTTTTTAAATTCCATACCAGAGGACATAAAAACTGAAGATAAAAATAATAGTAATTGCCAGGGCAATTGAGGCACGGACAAAGGTAAACGCCTGGCTTGCCATCAGGCTTTTGGCAATGGTAGCAAATCCCCAGGTAAGTCCCACCGCAGCCAGCAGTAAACTGAATGTACCTAACAGTCCCCAACTGTACAGTGTCACCATGGGCAACCCCAGCCAAAGCGGAACTGTTGCGGTGCCGGTGTGCAGGTAAACAGGAAAGTATGCTGCCTGTCCCTTAATACCTCTGCTCATGGCCCAAAGAAGTAGAGAAAAACCGGCATGGGCCAGAAAAATCTGGGCCACGCTGATTAAAAGGCCCACCAGGTAGAGCAGTTGCAGTCGGGGATCTTCAAAACCACCGCCGCCTTCATAAAAGACATAATAGAGTCTGGCGAGCCCGAAAAACAGACCGGTAAGAAACACATTGACAAAGGCTGTGAAAAAAAGACGATTATTTTTTTCCATGTCCCGGTAGACGCTGGTGTCAAGTGTTAATATGCGTATAACGTTTTGCAGGTAGTTCAAGGCTAAGCTCCTTCCACAACTTTTTCTTTGTATTATACCATGTCTTAAGGAAAATAAAAAAGGGGCGGTACAGACCGCCCCTTTTGCTGTATTGCGGTTACCAGGGCATAAAACCCCAGATGGAGATGGCTACGCAGATTACACCTACCAGTGCAGCCCAGCCGTTACCTGAATAACGGGAATCGTCGGAGTCGGGCCAACCGTGAATGGAATCTACCAACTTTCTGTCTTCAGCGGAGGGGCTGTAGCTTTCCAGCGCCGGAATCCGGTTAAAGGCCAGAGACAGGAAGATGAAGAGGGCAAAGGCCAGCGGTACTGTAAAGAGAGCACCGGACATCCCCAGGTTAGCTGTAACACCTTCTCCCAGTACAATGCCGGGCATAACATACGGGGAAACAATGATGAAGGTGAAGCCGGCTACTACAGAGGAAATGATGGCGGCCAGTCTGTTGGCCTCTTTCCACCACACACCTAAGAGAATCATGGGTGTAACAGCACTTCCGCAGATACCGAAAGCCCAGAGAATACTGGTAACAAGGAAATCCGGGGGGCTGTAGGAAACAACAACACTGATGATACCGCCAAGGAAGATGGCAACATAACCGATTTTCATCCGCAGATTATCATCGATATCAGGCATAAACACACCTAAGATATCCTGTGCTGTCAGAGCACCGATGGCCAGCAGGTTTCCGTTAAGCGTGGACAGACCTGCAGCAATGGCGCCGGCGATAACAATGGCGGTAACCCACTCAGGGTTGTAATAAACGTTCAAAATCATGGTAATTTTATCCGCATCAGCGGCGGCAATGGTGATGCCTTCAATGGCCTGGAAGTAGTTGCCGATGAAACCTACGGCATAAGCACCACCAAAGAGCAGTCCCAAAAATCCTGTGAACCAAACCACGGCCCAGCGGGCACTCTTTAAGCTGGGAGCGGTGAAAACACGCATGGCCAGGTGAGGCAGGCCGATGGGGCCCAGTGTAAAAGCGGGAATCAATGCGAAGTACCATTTAAAGCCATAATTGGTGTCAAAGAAGGTGGGAACCAATTCCAGCATGGAATCCACCATGTCGCCATACAGCAGCGGAGGGAAGAACCAACCGGAGGAGCCCATCTGTCTCATGATGGCACCCATGGGAACAATCAAGGCCAGAGTCATAACAACCATCTGAAACGCAGCGTTGTAGGACGCACCATACATTCCACCAATGGTTACATAACCTACGATGATAATACCGGCAACAAACAGAGTGGTAACATATGGGAAGCCCAAAAGTACTTCCAAAGCCTGGGCCAAGCCGATCATCTGACCCACAGCGTACATCAGCATGATGAGAATCATCCAGCAGCAAACCACAACAGTGGCGGTTTTGCCGTAGCGCTCTCTAATGAAGGAAGCGGGGGTGTAGGCTTGCATACGACGTAAGCTTGTACCGTAAAGCAAGGTAATCAAAGGAATGGATAAGGCCCACTGAATCCAGAGGAAAACAAAGGGAGCCTGCAATTGCAGAATCAGAGCGGTAACACCCATGAACGTTGCCAGGCTGGCCCAGGTAGAAGCCATGCCCAGACCGTTTGTGGCAGAACCGATGGTGCGGCCCGCTACATAAAGGTCGGTTACCTCCGTGGTTTTACGGGAAGATAACCATCCAACCAAATAGAAAACAACAAAGCAGAGAACAACAACACTAAAGCCAAGAGCAATATTATCTATTCGCCATGCAACTTCCTGCATCTACTTTTCCTCCTTTGCAGCAGCGGACTCGTTATATTCGCTGGTATATTGATCTAGTTCATCATCCAGTTTGTTGCAATATACGGCCATTAGCCAGGAAACGATGGTGACGCCGAACCACCCTGTCAGTACAGGGACAATGTAATGAATGGGGAAGCCCCACATGGTTCCATTCTTTAATGCAGGAAACGCTACAAAAATTGAAGCGGTATGCCCCATGAGCATAAGCAGGATGACGAAAACTACTGTAAGCATAAGTTCCTTCTTGTACAATTTTTCCTTCATAATTTTCTCCTCCTTTCGGTATTGGAAACAGTGCCGGAATCATGGTGTCAATGATTGCCACTTAAAGACATTTATCACCTCCATTGGTTTATAATGTTTTTAAACATTTTAAATTTTTAGAAAACTTGTATTCAAAAAAAAAGAATTTTCAGGCAGGATTTTGTTCCAAACAGTAGAAACTATATTTTATAATAAATGATGTTTGACTACATAAGGAAAATGTAGAAATACATCAAACAGTCATCAATAATTCTAAAGGAAAAATTAAATTTTATCAAGAGCATAATTAAAATTTTTGCAAATTTTTTTTTTTTTGATATATTGCTACAGGAAAATAACCAGTTGTACAGAATCTAAATAATGTGTGCCTAAGTTTAGCCAGCACATGCCCCTGTGTTGGTTGTTTACAGAAATAAAAACAGAAAAGAAACAGAAGAGGTGAGAGAATGAAAGAAACAGTAATTGTAAGTTTTGCGCGGACTCCTTTTGGCAGCTTCCTGGGTTCCATAAAGGATGTGTCCGCAACAGACCTCGGGGCGCTGGTCATCAGGGAAGCAGTTTCCCGGGCCGGAATTGAGGGAGGAAGTATTGATTACGCCCTGATGGGAATGGTGGTTCAGGCCGGTGCCGGACAGATTCCGTCACGGCAGGCTACCATTAAAGCCGGATTGCCGGTGGAAGTCCCTTCCGATACTATTGGTAAGGTTTGTGCTTCCAGTTTAAGGGCTGTAAACCTGGGGGATTCGCTGATCCGTGCCGGAGATGCGGAGATCGTGTTGGCCGGCGGCATGGAGAACATGTCAGCCACTCCCTATTTAATGGAGAAGGCACGCACCGGTTACCGCATGGGTGACGGCAAACTGGTTGACGCCATGGTGAGAGACGGCCTGTGGTGTGCCATTCATGATGTGCATATGGGTGTGCATGGCGGTGATGTGGCCGATGAATTTGGTATTGGCCGTGAGCCGCAGGATGAGTGGGCACTGCGCAGCCATGAGCTGGCAGTAAAGGCCATTGACGAAGGTAAGCTGCAGGAAGAAATTGTTCCGGTTAGCGTACCGCAACGCAAAGGCGATCCCATTGTATTTGACACAGATGAGCTGCCGCGCCGCAATGCTTCTTTGGAAGCGTTGGCCAAGCTGCCGCCTGTTTTCAAAAAAGGTGCCTGTGTAACTGCCGGTAATGCACCGCCAATTTCCGACGGAGCATCCGCTCTGGTTCTTATGTCCAGAGAAAAAGCAGAGCAGTTGGGCGTAAAGCCGCTGGCATCCATCGTTTCCCAGGGCGCAGCTTCTGCCAAAGCCCCATACATTGCCACCGTTCCGGCACTGGCAGGTAAAAAAGCCCTGGAAAAAGCGGGTATGACCGCCGACCAGTTGGACTTAATAGAAGTAAACGAAGCTTTCGCCGCGGTGGCACTGACTTCCATTAAGTTGGGCGGTTGGAATCCGGATGCCGTTAACGTAAACGGTGGCGCCATTGCCTATGGACATCCCATCGGCGCCAGTGGCGGCCGGATTCTCATGACGCTGCTTACTGAAATGAAGCGCCGCAGCGCACGCTACGGCATGGCCACCATTTGCAGCGGTGCTGCTCAGGGTGAAGCCACCATTATTAAGTTGGAAGAGTAATATTCTAATTTAATAAACAGAGTTTCTAAATATAAAAAACA
Source organism: Dethiobacter alkaliphilus AHT 1 (assembly GCF_000174415.1). NCBI lineage: Bacteria > Bacillati > Bacillota > Dethiobacteria > Dethiobacterales > Dethiobacteraceae > Dethiobacter > Dethiobacter alkaliphilus. The sequence continues at coordinate 26,848 of NZ_ACJM01000026.1, read as the reverse complement.
ACTCAATGTGGTAATGTGTGTTATAAATATTAGAAAAAAGGGGAGGAAGAAAAATGGAAATCAAAAAAATCATGGTACTGGGCGCCGGGCAAATGGGCGGCGGTATCGCACAGGTATGTGCGCAGGCCGGCTACGAAGTTGTGCTCCGTGATGTGAAGGACGAATTTGTGGAGCGCGGCATGGCTGTTATTACCAAGAATCTAAGCCGCAACGTTGAAAAGGGCCGCATGACCGAAGACGAGAAAAATGCGGTGTTGGGCCGGATGTCAACCACACTGTCGCTGGAAGACGGTAAAGATGTGGATATAGTTATTGAAGCGATTATTGAAGATCCCAAGATTAAAGCCGATACTTTTGCCGAGCTGGACAGAATTTGTCCAGAGCATGCCATCCTGGCCAGCAACACATCCTCGCTGCCCATCACTCAAATCGCTGCAGCCACCAAGCGTCCGGAAAAAGTAATTGGTATGCATTTCATGAACCCGGTACCTGTAATGAAGCTGGTGGAAGTCATTCGCGGCATCGCCACTTCCGATGAAACCTATCAGGTTATCGATGATCTTTCCAAAAAGCTGAATAAAGTGCCGGTAGAAGTAAACGACTTCCCCGGCTTTGTATCCAACCGGATCTTGTTGCCCATGATTAACGAAGCAGTTTATGCCCTGATGGAAGGAGTAGGTACCGTAGAAGGTATCGACACCGTTATGGAATTGGGTATGAACCATCCCATGGGTCCGTTGAAGCTGGCCGACTTAATTGGCCTGGACACCTGCCTGGCCATTATGGAAGTACTCTACGACGGCTTTAAAGACACCAAGTACCGTCCCTGCCCGCTGCTAAGAAAGTACGTAACCGCCGGCTGGCTCGGACGCAAATCCGGCCGCGGATTCTACACTTACTCTTAAACTGGGGTCGTAGAGCCGGGCACTTATAAGTGGCGCATCTCTTGGTTGCGGCAGGAACGTGGATCCTCGACGTATTGTTAATACGCCTGCGGTCCACAACCCTTTGCGCCCGGCGACCTGCTTGCTTCTAAGCACCCGGCTCGGCCGTGATCTTTGTTTGAGCCGGGATTAAAGAGAATGCGAAATGGGGACGGTCCTTTTTTTGCAAAAGTGGAAAAGCTAAAAGAGTGCAAAAAGGGTTCAACCCTTTTTGCACTGTATAATGTAAAGAAAAATTTAGTGGAGGTGTGTATATGGCTTTTGAAAATATTTTGTTTGAGAAAGACGGCAGTATTGCCACTGTAACCATTAACCGGCCTAAGGCGCTGAATGCGTTGAACGCCGACACACTGAAGGAACTGGATCAGGTGTTTACCGAACTGGCCGCCGATGATACCGTCAGTGCGGTGATTCTCACCGGTGCAGGAGAAAAGGCTTTTGTGGCCGGTGCGGACATTTCCTTTATGAAGGATTTGACCGCTGTGGAAGCCCGGGCGTTTGCTCAGTTGGGGCAGGCTGCCTTCAACAAGATTGAAAACCTGCCCCAGCCGGTGATTGCCGCCATCAATGGCTTTGCCTTGGGCGGTGGTTGCGAGTTGGCCAGCGCCTGTGACATCCGTCTGGCATCTGAGAGCGCCAAGTTTGGTCAGCCGGAAGTGAACCTGGGTGTGCCCCCCGGATTTGCCGGTACACAGCGTCTGCCCCGCCTGGTAGGCAAGGGCCGCGCCAAGGAATTGCTCTACACCGGTGATATGATTGATGCGGCGGAAGCTTATCGCATCGGATTGGTTAACAAAGTCTTTGCCACCGCCGAAGAACTGCAGGAAGCGGCGAAGAAGATGGCCAAGAAGATTGCCGGTAAAGGACAGATTGCCGTTCGTGTTACCAAGAGTGCCGTTAACCAGGGCATGGAAATGGACAGTGCCCGCGGTATGGCTTATGAAGCAGAAGTTTTCGGTCTGGTATTTTCCACCGAAGATCAAAAAGAAGGCATGGCCGCTTTCCTGGAAAAACGGAAAGCAGAATTTAAGGGAAAGTAGGAGGAGACAATGGAATTTTTGCTTAGCGATCAGCATCAGATGATGCAAAAAATGTTCTACGATTTTGCCCAGAAAGAAATCGCACCAAACGCTGCCAAGTACGATGAAACCGCAGAGTTTCCCCTGGAGAATATTAAAAAGCTGGGGGCTCAGGGCTTTATGGGAATTCCCATTCCCGAAGAGTATGGCGGTGCCGGCGCCGACTTCCTCACCTATATTCTCTGCATTGAGGAAGTTTCCCGGGCCTGTGCCTCCACCGGTGTTATTCTGGCTGTTCATACTTCCGTAGGCACCTTCCCTATCCTCAATTTCGGGACTGAAGAACAGAAACAGAAGTATGTCCCCAAACTGGCTTCCGGAGAATATGTGGGAGCTTTTGCCCTGACCGAACCCGGTGCAGGATCAGATGCCTCTGCTCTCCGCACTTCCGCCAAAAGAGACGGCGATGACTACGTGTTAAACGGGACAAAGATTTTTATCTCTAACGGCGGTCACGCTCAGGTCTACACCGTTTTTGCTACGGTGGATAAGGGTCAGGGTACGAAAGGAATTACTGCATTTTTGGTGGAAAAAGATACTCCCGGTTTCAAAGTTGGCGCCATTGAAAAGAAAATGGGCTTGAATGCCGACGTAACCACGGAGTTGGTTTTTGAAGATTGCCGTATTCCTGCCAGCCAGCGTCTGGGTAAAGAGGGCGAAGGTTTTAAAATTGCCATGAGCCTCTTAGACGGCGGCCGTATCGGAATCGGTGCACAGGGTCTGGGTATTGCGCAGGCTGCTTATGACGAAGCACTGAAATATGCTCAGTTCCGCGAGCAGTTTGGCCAGCCCATCTTTAACAACCAGGCCATTGCTTTCAAACTTGCTGATATGGCTACTGAGATTGAAGCAGCACGTCTTCTTGTTTACCAGGCAGCATTCCGCAAAGAAAACGGTTTGCCAAACGGTAAGCAAGCATCCATGGCAAAGTTCTATGCCACCGATACTGCTATGAAAGTTACCACTGAAGCGGTACAGGTCTTGGGCGGTTACGGCTACAGCCGGGAATATCCGGTCGAACGCCTGATGCGTGATGCCAAAATCACCCAGATTTATGAAGGAACAAACCAGATCCAGCGTTTGGTTATCAGCAAGGCCATTGAAAAGGGTCTTTAAAAAATAAACCTTATCAGGGTAAATAAAGGGAGGAAATATAAATGAATTTTCAACTGTCACCAGAACAAGAAATGATCCGCAAAATGGTACGCGAATTTGCAGAAAAAGAAGTGGCTCCCACCGCTGCGGAGCGGGATGAGAAGGAAGAGTTTTCCCGTCCAATATTTGATAAGATGGGTGAAATCGGCCTGACAGGCCTGCCCTGGGAAGAAAAGTACGGCGGAGCTGAAGCCGGCTTCATTCCTTATGTGATTGCAGTGGAAGAACTTTCCCGGGTATGCGGTTCCACCGGCGTTACCCTGTCTGCTCACATTTCCCTCTGCTCCTGGCCCATTTGGAAGTACGGTACTGAAGAACAGAAGCAAAAGTACCTGGTTCCCCTGGCTCAGGGTAAAGCATTGGGCGGCTACGGTCTCACAGAGCCCTCCGCCGGTACCGATGCTGCCGGCCTGCGTACCACCGCTAAGCTGGACGGAGACCACTATATTTTAAATGGCACCAAGATCTTTATCACCAACGGTGACGGCGACACCTTCGTAGTATTTGCCGCCACAGACAAGAGCAAAGGCCCCAAGGGCATCAGCGCTTTTATCGTGGAAAAAGGTTTCGAAGGTTTCAAGGTTGGCAGCCATGAGAAGAAGTTGGGTATCCGCGCTTCCAGCACCACCGAGCTGATCTTTGAAGACTGCAAAGTTCCCAAAGAGAACCTGCTGGGCAAAGAGGGCGAAGGCTTTAAAATTGCTATGAGCACCCTGGACGGCGGCCGTAACGGAATTGCCGCTCAGGCACTGGGCCTGGCTCAGGGCGCTTTTGAAGCAGCTCTGGAATACTCCAAGGGCCGTGAGCAGTTTGGCCAGCCCATCTTCAACTTCCAGGCTATTTCCTTTATGCTGGCCGATATGGCAACCAAGATTGAAGCTTCCCGTCTCTTAACTTACCAGGCTGCTTATCTTGAAGGCGAAGGCCTGCCTTACGGTAAAGCCAGCGCCATGGCAAAGCTATATGCCTCCGATGCAGCCATGGAAATCACCACCAATGCGGTACAGATCTTCGGTGGCTATGGCTACAGCCGTGAGTACCCGGTGGAGCGGATGATGAGAGACGCCAAAATTACCCAGATTTACGAGGGCACCAACGAAGTACAGCGTCTGGTTATTTCCCGTTATATTAAGGGTTAATCATTTATGGCGGAGAAAAAAGGCCTCGTTATGATTTATACCGGAGACGGCAAGGGCAAGACCACAGCGGCTCTTGGCCTTGCCCTCCGGGCCAGTGGCCACGGGGCAAAGATTTTTATGGTGCAGTTTCGCAAAAGCGACCCCACCTATGGCGAAATCCAGGCCATTAACAAGTTTCTGCCCAACGTCACCGTAGTCCAGTCGGAGCGCAGCCGGATTACCGGTCATGGCGGCTTTGAGCAGGAAGACTTCGATGATGCCAAAAACGTATTTGCCCAAGGGCGTGAAGCCTTGCTTTCCGGTGAATATAATCTGGTAATTTTCGATGAAGTAAATTTTGCTGCAGACTATGGGCTTATACCGCGTGATGAGGTGGTAAAGATGCTAAAACAGCGTCCGCCACAGACCGACGTGGTTCTTACCGGGCGCAATGCGCCGGCAGAGTTTGTGGAAATGGCAGATCTGGTAAGTGAGGTCAGGGAAATAAAGCATCATTATCGAGCCGGGATTATGGCACAGAAGGGCATTGAATACTAAACCCTGCCAAGGTTTTTAAAACGGAGGGAACCTGCAATGCATGAAAAAGTCATCGAAGGGATTTTAAACGGAGACCGCCGCATGGTGGCTCGCGCCATTTCCCTGATTGAAAACCAAGACCCAAACAAAAACAAAATACTCAGTGAAATCTACCCCCACACAGGCAAAGCCTATGTGGTGGGGATTACAGGAGCACCGGGTGCCGGTAAAAGTTCACTGGTGGACCGCTACCTGGAGACTTTGCGCAAGCAAGGGCTTACCGTTGGCGTTATCGCTGTGGACCCCACCAGTCCCTTCACAGGCGGCGCCATCTTAGGTGACCGGATCCGGATGCAGGAACATGCGCTGGATAAAGATATTTTTATCCGCAGCATGGGTACCCGCGGCAGCCTGGGCGGCCTGTCCCGCGCCACCAAAGAAGCGGTACAGGTGCTGGATGCAGCGGGAAAAGACGTTATCGTTATTGAAACCGTTGGAGTGGGCCAGTCTGAAGTAGATATCATCAAGTATGCTGACAGCACTCTGGTGGTCATGACTCCCGCAGGCGGCGACAGCGTGCAGACCATCAAAGCAGGAATTATGGAAATTGCCGACATCTTCATCGTCAACAAATCTGATTTGGCCGGTGCGGACCGCACCGTTTCCGAAATCGGCATGATGCTGGATTTAAGTGAAAATAATAAGCAGTGGCGCCCGCCGGTGGTGCGGACGGTTACCCTTGACTCCAGCGGCATTGACGATATGTATGAGGCCATTGAAAAACACCGCACCTTCCTGATGGAAAGCGGTAATATTGAAAAAGTCCGCAAAGAGCGGATCCGTCGTGATGTGCTGGATTTAATTGAGTACCAAATCAAAAACACTGTCTGGGATCAGGTCTCCGGCAGTGACGAGTTTGAAGAATTAGTGAACCAGATTATGTCACGGGAGAATGACCCTTATTCAGCAGCTGCTCAGGTGCTGCAAGGCGTTAATCTCGACCAGTGCAAAGTTTTTTAATTTGACAGGGGGGAGACAGAAATGAACGCAAATGACAAGGAAAAGATTCGTTTAGGCAAAAAGGCGTGGGAAGAGCGCACGGCCGGCAAGGAACGTCAAAAGAAATTTATGACCGTTTCCTCTGTCCCGATCAAACCGCTTTATACCCCGGAGGATGTTGAAGACCTCGATTATATGAAAGACCTGAATTATCCCGGAGCCTATCCTTATACCCGTGGGGTTCAGCCCAATATGTACCGCGGCCGTAACTGGACCATGCGCCAGTTTGCCGGCTTTGCTACAGCCACCGAGTCCAACGAACGGTATAAGTATCTGTTAAGTCAGGGGCAGACCGGTCTGTCCGTTGCTTTTGACATGCCCACCATCATGGGTTACGATTCCGACCATGCCCGTTCCTTCGGGGAAGTTGGTCGGGTAGGTGTGGCCATCGACTCTTTGGACGACATGGAAACTTTGTTCTCCGACATTCCGCTGGATAAGATCACAACCTCCATGACCATCAATGCACCGGCATCCATCCTGTGGTGCCTGTACATTGCCACCGCAGAAAAACAGGGCGTACCGTCTCATAAGCTGGGCGGCACCATTCAAAACGATATCCTTAAAGAATATATCGCTCAGAAATCCTGGATTTTCCCGCCGGAGCCATCCATGCGCCTGATTACAGACATTTTTGATTTCGCAGCGCAGCATGTGCCTAAGTGGAACACCGTAAGTATTTCCGGCTATCACATCCGGGAAGCGGGTTCCACCGCAGTTCAGGAGCTGGCTTTTACGCTGGCTGATGGCTTTGCTTATGTGGAAGCAGGTATGAAAGCCGGGCTGGACGTTGATGCCTTTGCTCCACGCCTTTCCTTCTTCTTTAATGCCCACATGGACTTCTTTGAAGAAATCGCTAAATATCGTGCTGCAAGACGCATCTGGGCCCGCCGCATGAAGGAAAAGTATGGTGCCAAAGATGAGAAATCATTGCTTCTGAGGTTCCATACCCAGACTGCAGGATGCTCACTTACCGCCCAGCAGCCTGAAAACAATATTATCCGTACTGCTTATGAAGCGTTGGGTGCAGTTCTTGGTGGTACCCAGTCCCTGCACACCAACTCCATGGACGAAGTACTGTCACTGCCCACGGAAAAATCCGTCCGCATTGCACTGCGTACCCAGCAGATTATTGCTGAGGAAACCGGTGTAACAAATACCATTGATCCCCTGGCTGGCTCCTACTTTGTGGAAGCTTTGACCAACCAGATGGAAGAGGAAGCGGAAAAATACTTTGAGCGGATCGATAATTACGGCGGGGTGCTGGAGGCCATCGATGAAGGATTCTTCCAGCAGGAGATTGCCGACGCTGCTTATCGTTATCAGCAGGAGATCGAAAAAGATGAGCGGATTATCGTAGGGGTAAACGGTTACACCATTGAAGAATCCCAGGACATCGAGATTCTTAAAATTGATCCACAAATTGAAGAGAATCAGCGTAAGCGGGTACAGCGCGTCCGTGAAACACGTGACAACATTGTCTGCAACAACCGCCTGGAAGCGCTGCGTAAGGCTGCAGGAACCAGCGACAATTTGATTCCCGTAATCCTGGATGCTGTCCGGGCCTATGCTACCGAAGGCGAGATTGTCCAGGTATTGCGTGAAGTCTTTGGCGAATATAAAGAAAAACCCATTTTCTAGGGAAGGGGAGGTACAGTATAAATGAACACTAACAGAAAAATTCGTGTCCTGGTTGCCAAGCCCGGCTTGGACGGCCACGACCGCGGCGCAAAAGTTGTAGCCCGTGCCCTGCGCGATGCCGGCATGGAAGTTGTTTATACCGGTCTGCACCAAACACCGGAACAGGTGGTAGAGGCCGCCATTCAGGAAGACGTAGATTTAATCGGACTGAGTGTACTGTCCGGAGCACACATGACCATTTTCCCGCGCATTTGTGAACTGCTGAAGGAAAACAATGCGGAAGATATCATGGTTATGGGTGGCGGAATTATTCCCGAAGATGATCTAAAAGAGCTTCTGGAAAAAGGTTATGCTCAGGCGCTGTGGACACCCGGTGCCAACACCAGTGAAATCGTCAAGTGGATCCAGGAAGCAATGGCTGATAAAGCTTCTTAAGGTGATACCGGCGGAGCGGTTTTACCGCTCCGCCGTATTTTTTGTATGGTCAAAGTATTGACATATTGTTGGAATATTCGTACAATAGCGCAAAGGGGGGCATTCACCATGAACCAGGATCTAACCATGGCAGCCCGAAACAAAGCGGGTGAATACTTTAAGCAAGGCTTTAACTGTGCAGAATCCATACTCCGCGCCTATCTGGACTTTCTGCCACATGATTTTTCTCCGGAAGTGGCGCGTCTGGCCAGTACCTTCGGTGGCGGACTGGGTCGTGCAGGCTGCACCTGCGGAGTACTGACAGGCTCTGAAATGGTATTGGGAATGCTGGTTGGCCGGGACAGCCCATCCGATGATCTGAACCGTGTTTACCAGTTGTCAGGAGAGCTGCATGACCGCTTCAAGGAGAAGTTCGGCAGTACCTGCTGTCGGGTTCTTAATAAAGGAGACTACCAAAGCCAGGATCACTTTCGCCGCTGTTTAAAAATCACCGGCGGCGGATCAATGCTGTTGATGCAGTTTCTTTTGGAAAACAGCCTTTTAAACGGCAAACTGGATGATTTGTTAAAAGAATACTCAGCATAAAACCAAAAAGACACGGAACCCCGTGTCTTTTTTCTTACACTGCCAGGAATTTATAACGCTTCGCAGTCCTTTCTTGCGGCATGACCATGCCGGATTAAACTGCTCAGCCGCCACCCTGGAAACCTATGCATACCAGGCTGCCGTCGCTGACAATCACCGGCACCTTTTGGGCGCCGTATGATTCCTTAATAAATTGCAAAGCCTTAGGGTCTTCGCCCACATTTACTTCGCGGAAGGGTATGCCGTCTTTCTGGTAGCGCTCAATTGCTGCCTGACAGTAGGGGCAGCCGGTTTTTGTGTAAATAATTACCTCGGACATGGCTCCACCTCCTTGAATATTTCTTAGTGTTAGTTTACAATAGTTGCCAAAGCGATGCAAGGATACCATGATTAAGGAGATGTTACAATGGCTCTTGAACTAAAAAAAATTGCAGAGCATACATACATGATTGCGGGTGCGGTCAACATCGGTGTCCTCATAAACGGAGATAACTGTCTGCTCATCGATACCGGACTGGACAGGCAGGCAGGAAAGCAGATACTTACCTGTTTAAACCATGACGGACTGACCCCTAAAGCAATAATTAACACCCACTCCCACGCCGACCATTTTGGCGGCAATGCCATCATCCGTCAGGAAACAGGAGCAAAAGTTTATGCATCTCCTCTGGAAAAAGCAATTATCGAAAACCCATACCTGGAGCCTTTTTATCTGTTCTCGGCAGCACCGGTGAAAGCGCTGAAAACCCGGTTTCTCATGGCACCGGCCTCTCCGGTGGACGGAGTTCTGGAACCGGGAACATCTACTGTGGCCGGCTTTGATGTGGAGATAATCTCTTTGCCCGGTCACAGCCCGGGACAAATCGGTGTTGTTACTCAGGATAACATCTGTTTTACCGCAGATGCGTATTTTGGAGAATCCATCATCGAAAAATACGGCATGCCCTACACCGCAGACGTATCTGCCGCCTTAAGCACTCTGCAGGCTCTCTGGCAAAGCGATTACGCAAAATATATCCCCAGCCACGGCGATCCTGCGGGAAAACCCACTGAAACTATTTTGCAAAATGTCTCTGCAATAGAGAAAACACTGGAGCAGATTTTAAAAATCCTGGACGCGGGCGCCCAGACCCGTGAAGAAATCCTGTCTGCGGTTATCACCGCCAGTGACCGCAAGCTGGATCCCGTCCAATACGTTTTAAACCACGGCGCCATCACCGCCTGTCTGTCACACCTGCATAAAATAAACAAAGTGGAATACGTTTTCAATGGCGGGAAAATGCTCTGGAAAACCCTGTCCCGGCAGCAAGCCTGCGCGCCCGGTGGCTGAGGCCCCGGCAGCTAAGGCCCGGTCGGGTCTTTTCCAGAAAATTAAAATCGGGGTCTGACCCCAATGGTGAGCTGATTTGATTTTTTTCGACAATATTGTTATAATTATTATGTTCTCCTCTTATATAAAGAGGAGAATTTTTTTTTAAATATGCAGCAACCTATAACTGGTTTTATATTATCTGTGCCGGTATTTAAAGGAGGAAATGGGATTGGATAAGGTTGTAATAGTAGGTGGAGGTTGGTCCGGTTGTGCTGCGGCGGTTGCAGCGAGAAAAAGCGGTTGCCAAGTGGTACTGCTGGAAAGAACGGATATGCTGTTGGGGACAGGCCTGGTTGGGGGCATTATGCGCAACAACGGCCGCTTTACTGCTACCGAAGAAGCTATTGCCATGGGCTTTGGTGATATTTTTAAATTGGTTGATGACAATTGTCGTCACACAAATATTGAATTTCCCGGACACAAACATTCGTCTCTGTATGATGTGGGAACCATAGAGCCCATTATTAAAAAGTATCTTTTAGATTTGGGCGTGGAAATACACTTTGAAAGCCGCATCGTGGATGTGGATATGAAGGAAAACAGCATTAAAAAGGTTATTATTGATGACGATACCTTTTTTAGGGGAGATGTGTTTATCGATACCACCGGTACCGCCGGCGGTATGGCAAATTGTAAAAAGTTCGGTAATGGTTGCGCCATGTGCGTACTTCGCTGCCCAACCTATGGCGGTCGCATCAGTATTACAGCCAAAACCGGAGTTACGGAAATTATCGGTGTCAAAGACGATGGTACGGTGGGTGCCATGAGCGGTTCCTGTAAACTCTTTAAAGAATCTCTTGCGCCTCATATTGTGGAGGAGCTGGACAAAAATGGGGTGGTGGTGGTGCCCATCCCCAAAGAGCAAATCGACACTAAAAAGCTGGGCAAGAAAGCGTGCCAGCAGTATGCTCTGAAAGAGTATGCGGAAAATGTTATCCTTTTGGATACCGGGCATGCCAAACTGATGGCTCCCTTTTACCCGATAGAAAATCTAAGAAGCCTGCCGGGGATGGAAAACGCCCGCTTTGAGGATCCTTATTCCGGTGGAAAGGGCAATTCCATGCGTTATCTGGGAATGGCACCCAGAAATGACGCCCTGCAAGTGGAAGGCGTGGATAATCTGTTCTGCGCCGGTGAGAAGGCTGGATTGTTAGTGGGCCATACCGAAGCCATAGTTACAGGAAGCCTGGCCGGCTTTAATGCCGCCAGAGTATGTCTTGGCCTGGATCCTGTTATTCTTCCCGATACTACAGTTATCGGCGATGCCATTTCCTTTGTGCGCAGTGAAATGGAAACCGAGGAGGGAAGGGGCAAAAAATACACCTTCTCCGGTTCGGTCCTCTTTGACCGAATGAAGGAAAGAGGAATGTATACCACTAATATTGCGGAAATTAAAAACCGTGTGGCAGAATCAGGGCTGGCTGATTTGGATGTCAAAAAAGAAATCAAAGCTGCTGTTAAGCCCAAAGCCAGTTAATGATTGTAAGATAGACAGAAAAGGTAGTAAAAAATTAGTAGGGGAGAGATTTGATGGAGCTTGCGGAGATTACCTTGACGCACTGGGCTTACCTTATAGGTGTGCTGGCCATTGTGATTGCCATGGTCCTGCGCCGTGGGGTAGTTCTGATTGCAACTGTTGGTGTTTTTGTTGTGGGTCTGCTTTATACCGGTGAACTGATACCAGGTATCCAGATTGTTTTTAATTCCTTTATGACTGCGGGCACAGGCCTTTTCGACATTATGTTGGTCATCGCCCTGATGGTGGGAATGCTCAAATCAATGGAAACCCTGGGAGCAGATTATTTAATGGTTGCTCCTATTAAGAAGCTTTTAGCAAAACCTGTGGTGGCATTCTTTGTTCTTGGTGCAATTATGTATGTGGCGGCTCTTTTCTTCTGGCCCACGCCAGCCACCGCTTTGGTCGGTGTTATCCTGATTCCCGTGGCGGTTAAAGCCGGACTGCCAGCCATGGCGGCAGCCATGTCTGTGAACATTCTGGGTCACGGCATGGCCCTGGCCGGAGATATGTTTTTACAGGGCGCGCCTAACATTACCGCCGGCAGTGCGGATGTGGGGATTAATGAAATTTTAACTAATACAGCTATTCTTTCTCTTACAGCTGGTCTTGTGGCAATAACAGTGGCCTTTTTTATGATTCGCAAAGAAATCATGGCCGGCAGCCCCAGCGATGAAACCGATGAATTGATGGAGGCAAAACCCAGGGATAGCTATACCCTGGGAGCCAAGTTTATGGCAGTGGCCGTCCCAGTTGTTTATATTGCTTTGGTGGTTGTAATGGTGCTAACCGACATCCGCGGTGGAGCTTCCACAGCACTTCTGGGCGGCACGGCAGCGTTGTTTATTGTAATCAGCTCATTTCTGTCCCATGGGGATAAAGCCCTGGAACGTTTAGCAGACTATCTGAGGGACGGGCTGATGTTTTCTGTCAAAATTTTTGCTGCAGTAATTCCCATTGCCGGCTTCTTTTTCCTGGGGGCCCCGGCAAATGCAGCTGCGATTTTAGGGGAAGGTGCTCCCGGTTTTCTCTTTGACCTGGGCAATACCTTTGCCGCCAGCCTGCCTCTTTCCAGGATACCGGTGGCTTTTGGTGTTATGATTACAGGTGTTGTTACCGGCCTGGATGGTTCCGGTTTTTCCGGTCTGCCTCTGGTGGGTTCTCTGGCCAATGCTTTGGGTACACCCCTTGGGCTAAGCGTTCCGGTGCTTGCCGCACTGGGGCAGGTCGGAGCAGTCTTCTCCGGTGGAGGGACCATTACCGCATGGGCTTTCGGCCTTGTAGCTACCGCCGGTGTAGCAGGTGTGTCTCCTCTGGAGCTGGCGCGTAAGAACTTTATTCCGGTGATGTCCGGTTTGCTGGCCGCTACCATCGTAGCAATACTGTTGATGTAAAAATAAAGAAGGGAAAGATATCGTGGATCGTTATGTTTTTGCCATGGGTTTTGCCAGAATCTTATATGCTGTTTTGAATTTAGGTGCCGCCATAATAATCTGGAGGCTTAACGAAGCTGCAGATGCCATGAAAGTAAATGCTGTTTTTGGCGGTTTTATGGGCCCGGCGGTTTTTATTACTGTAACGTTTTTGGGCGTGGCCGGCTTGTCCAGAAGAATTGAGCCTGCCAATCTGGGGCTCATCCTGATAGGAACAGTACTAATCCTCTGGGGAACCCGTGGTTAAGAAAACACTTTACTGATAATTTCATCCTTAACATTTTGAAAGCGTAAAGAGTCTGCCATCAGATGATGGTGGGCTTCTTTTTTTATTTGGGCTTCATAACCCTTCCTGAAGCACTTAATTCCCTGGGACAACAATAGTTCAAACCTGTTTTCGTAATCATTAATTATCTCCGCTTTCCATTCATCGGCTGCAGTGGCGCTGCTGTCCAGGTTCAGGTACTCTTTATATAAAATTCCCGAAGAATTTGTATTAAAGGGAAGATGTTGTCCTTTTTTTACTATTGCCAGCCCTTTTTCAGGAACCAGCAGGGCATCTATTTTATCCGGATTTAAGGCGCAGCGGTATATTTCCAGCCCCAGGCCTTTGTGCCTGAGCACCTGGTATACAGTATCCAAAATACCACTTTTCCCTAAGCCCAGGCTGCCGGTAAGAAGATATAGTTCAGAGCAGGCTGAGATTATGCTTTCATAGTAATTGAGAATTCCCCTGGGAGTAATGGCGCTGGCCAGCAGATTCCTTTGCAGTCCTTCTTTTCTGCATGGCTCATCATCCATGATTCTGCCCAACAACTCCAGAACCACCTGATTTATTTTAACTGTATCAACAATTGCTTTTTTGTACAGGGTAAGATGCTTCAGAGCCAATTGGGCTTCAGCCAGGTAATAGTAACCGGCAGTATAAGCTTCTTTAGCTTCATCATCATTCCTGGATTTGTTATATTTCAGGGAGAGTATTTTTTTCTTTCTCATTTTGGCCACGCCGATTTCTTCGGTTAGAAAGTTAAATTGGGAGGTATCCAACAGATGCGGGGCAGAACCGTCAACAACGGTAACTTTCAGCGCTGGAATAGTTAAAGCATCTATTGAGCCGGGCTGCAGGGAGCAGAAAAAATACTCCAAATCATATCCTTCTTTAAACATGAATTCCCCTACTTCCGCAAGCAGCGCCGATATATCGCTTTTGCACGTTCCCCGTAAAATAAACAGCTTTTTATTGTGGTGCCCGGGGATATGGTTATAAACCGAATGAAAGCCGCAAGCTGTATTGCTGTCAGCAAAAAACTTTCTTACAAGAGGCTTTCCCTTCACCTTATAACCTCCTTTTTCTTCTATCAAATACTATTCTGGGGAGGTTTATTTATGCGAAAGTAGCGCTTTGCCAAATATTTGCATAGTATGCAATAGCCTTGTCAGGGAGGGAAAAGAATGTTTTTAGGCGTGGAACTTATTGCAAAGCGTTCCTTTCCAATTGCAGCGGACAGCTTTTTTAGGAGCATGCTCATTTTAAGTAATTGCTTGCTGGCTGAGAGTAAAGTCATGAGTATCTTCCCGGCAGAGAAAACAGTTAATATTAACGAAAGTATTGCAGGTCCGGGAAAAAGTGTGAAGATCATGAACCTAAAATACGCTGCCAGTGACAGCGTACATCTTCTGATTATTAATAATGTTTTCTTTGACCAAAGCGAACTGAGAAATTCTCTTAACCTGCGTCTATATAATCAGGATAAACAAAGTATGGACTTTCCCCTTAAACGGGTAGAGTGGTTGGGCAGAGGGTGCTTCTCTGTGAACATTTCCATCCCGGTAAAAGAGTTCTATGAACTCACAAATGCCAAGGTCTGACCCGATATGGCATAATATGTGCCGAAAAGATAATATGGCAATTACTGGTGTTTTTATGAGAATAATTGTAGATGAAACCGTATAGAGGTGAGAACTTAGGTCGGAGCGGAAGCTTCGGCCTTTTACTGGATGTGTTCAAGAAAAAAAACATGCAGCTCGTTTAGGCGCATGTTTTACCAAATTAATGTGACATCGTATTCTTTAAACAGGCTATCTGCAGTAATAATCGGCAGATTCTCAAGTTGTGCCTGAGCTATTAGCAGTCTGTCAAATGGGTCGCGGTGATGTAGGGGCAAATTAGCCGTATGGCAGGCATGGTTCATCTGAACAGGGAGTGGTGTAATAGCATTAAAGGCCAATTGCTCAGTTATAAAAGAAAGGATATTGTGATGAGGGATCTGTATCTTTTCCAGTCCCGCTTTTATGGCTATTTCCCAACCGCTTGCTACACTAAGAAAAAGTTCTGTGTTGCGGTCACTGATAATGTTACGAGCGTGCGGAGATAATTCATTGTCATCCGTTATCCACCACAGAAAAGCATGTGTATCCAGAAGGGCCTTCATTTCTCAAAACTCTCCATTACCTGTTCCGGTAAAGGATTATTAAAATCTGGCTCTACTTTTACTTTGCCTTTGGCAGAGCCGGGAACACGTTTACCTGAGCATTGTGTAGCAGGAATTAACTTAGCCACCGGCTGTCCATTTTTGGCTATGACGATTTCCTGTCCTTCCTGTACTTGTAATAAAAGCTTTGACAAGTTTGTCTTTGCTTCATGGATATTTACCTGGATAGGCATTATAATCACCCCTGAATTTATTATAAACTAACCTGTTAGTCCAGTCAATTAAGGTGCATATAACTTTGCTGAAGTAAGGCTGGATATTTTGTTAAACTATGTAAATAACAGTTGATTTGTTATACAATGTTAGTTATAGATTTAGTAGAGGAGGACTGGTATGCGTTATTTGAAGGTTGTTGGATTTATTGCTTTTTTTATGATTTTGTATTTTGTGGCTACAATGATAAGTTCTGCAGTTATTGGTTTTTCTTTTGCTTTTCTGGAGGCAGCAGAGGGTGGGTATCCCAGCTTTGAAGAGTTTGATTCCTTTATTAGTCAAAACATGATTTACATGATTACACTGGGCTCTATCATCGCTTTAGGTTTGTACCGGCTGTATTTTCTAGTTAGAAAAGTGAATATAGCTGAGTACTGGGGGATGAGGAAAGCTTCAGGTGAAAACCTGAGGATGGCTGTTGTTACCGGGCTGGCCATTTATGGTGTTTTATTTGGTATCGTAAATTTTCTGGATATTGAGAGGTTTTTCCCTGACTACGTGGAATTGATGGCTCAGATTATGGCGGAGCAAAGTCTGGTAGTTTTGTTGTTGGGAATAGGGATTATAGTACCGATATTTGAAGAGATACTGTTCCGGGGGATTATTTTTACCCGCTTGAGAGAAGATTTTCCCCTGCAGATGGCTTTGGTGCTACAAGCGGTATTGTTTGCCCTTTTCCATGGCAATCTGTTTCAGATTAGTTATGCACTGCCGGCAGGAATACTGCTGGGCTACATTTATTTATGGACCGGTTCTATATGGGTTCCCATTGTTATTCATATGGCCTGGAACTCTGCTTCGGTAATAGTTTCATCTTTTCTGGAAGAATTCCCCATGATGCTGAGTGTGGTGGTGTCAGTTGTTTCATTACTGTTGCTGGTATTTGCTGTAAAGTATTTTTACAATAACAGGATTATTGCTGAAAAAGAGAATGTCGAATTAACCGTATAGAGCTGAGGACTTAGGCCGGACGGAAGCTTCGGAATTTTACAGAATCAGTGCTATAGCTGGCGGACATTTGTCTGACACCCAGTTAAAGAGAAAAACCCGGGAATCCGGGCTTTTTACTAATGGCAGCTTTTTTTATCTTCGGTAGGTACTTCCGCTGTTTGCTGATTTTTATTTCCGTGATTATGTCCCATTGTTTTCATCATTACCAGGTGCATCAGCGGGCACAACAACAAAATCAGGTATGGTAAATATCTTTCCATTACTCAACCTCCTACGTAATGTAGTAGCTAGCTTTATTATATCCTGTTGCTCTTTCATGGGCAAGCATTTTTGTAAATCTCCACAACTTTGTTGCAAAATATTTCCCCACCCGTTATAATATGAGTGCGAACATGTGTTTGGTTTATAGGGGGCGGGATAAATGACTTTTGTTCATTTGCGTGTTAAAAGTGAATACAGTTTTTTGCGCGGCGCCTGCCGGTTGGAGGATTTGGTGGCCCGGGCGCGGGAGTTGGGGATGCCGGCGATTGCTCTTGTTGATTACGGGGTGCTTCATGGCGCGGTTCGTTTTACCAACCTGGCCAGGCAGTACGGCATCAAACCGATTTTGGGGGCCGAGTTTAGTCTCCCTTGCGGACTGCCGCTGGTGCTTTTGGTCCGGGACAGGACCGGGTGGCAAAACCTTGTGCGGCTGGTAAACCGCGTGCAGCTTGCAAGGCCCCGCAGTGATACGCTGGATATGGGCTGGATAGCAGAAGATGCCGCCGGGCTTACCGCAGTGCTGCCTGCAGGTGGTGGGGAAACAGTACGGTCCAGACAGAGTTACATACAGGCGCTGGAACAACTGCAGCCCGTTTTCGGTTGCGAAGTATATCTGGGTCTGGAGGACGGGGGCCTGCCGGGAACCAAACGGCAAAATGAGCTGGTGGCGAAGGTGGCGGAGGGGAAAAACGTGCCGCTTGTTGCCACTCATAATGTGCATTATGTGCTGCCGGGAGATGATGAGGTATACCGCATGGTAAACTGTATCCGCACAGGGCGGCCGCTGGCCGGCGCCGGCCGGAGTTTTTTACCCGGCGCTGCGTATTATCTGCCGGCACCGGCAGAGATGCACCGGCGCTTTGCTGCTTTTAGCGGAGCCTGTGAAAACACTCTGGATTTAGCTAAGCGCTGTACTTTTATCCTTGAGCAGGAGGGGATGCAGCTGCCGGCTTTTTTGCAGCAGGACTGTAAAGAGCCGGCGGAAGCAGTTTTGCGGCGCCTGTGTTTGGAAGGGATGCAAAGGCGGGGATTAGAGAATGCGGAGGCGTACCGGCGTTTGGAGCGGGAACTGGCGGTGATTATTCCCAAAGGATTGTCGGCCTACTTTCTCATTGTCCATGATCTGGTTTCTTACGCCCGCAAGCAAAATATTTCAGTAGGCCCGGGGCGCGGTTCCGCCGGGGGCAGCCTGGTGGCATACCTGCTGGGTATTATTCAGGTGGATCCCCTGGCACACGGCCTGTATTTCGAGAGGTTTTTAAGCGAGGATCGGAGCGGCTTCCCCGATATTGACCTGGACGTCTGCCAAAGAAGGCGGGAGGAGCTGTTGGGGTACCTGCGGGACCGGTATGGCCAAGGTTATGTGGCGCAGGTCAGTGCCTTCAGCACCCTGGGGGCCCGGGCTGCGGTGCGGGAGGTGGGGAAGGTTCTGGATATGACCGGGGAAAAGATTTCCACGGTGGCGGAAGCCCTGCCGTATTATGCGGGCCGCGGCGGTATTGAAGCGGCGGTGGGTCAGTACCCGGAATTTATGTCGGCCAAGCTGCGGGATGAGGACTCCGGTACGGTGCTGGCGGGAGCGCGCAGACTGGAGGGGCTGTGCCGCCATCTTTCCACCCATGCCAGCGGGGTAATTATCGGGGATGGTAATCTGCAGGAGGCGTTGCCCCTTTGCCGCGGCCCGGCAGGTGAAGTGCTGACGCAGTGGGACAAAGATGACGTGGAGGAGATGGGATTTTTAAAAATCGATGTGCTGGGATCCCGTAACCTGACCATTGCCCATGATGCATTGTCCTGGGTGCGCAAGCGTCACGGCACTACGCTGGTAGCGGAGGAGATTCCCCTGGATGATGAGGATACATATGCCATGCTGCGGCGGGGCGAGAGTCTGGGGTGTTTCCAGCTGGAGAGCGTGGGGATGCGCCGGGTGCTCCGTCGTCTGGCACCACAGAGGCTGGAGGATTTGATTCATCTTTTGTCCCTCTACAGGCCCGGACCGTGGGAGAGCGGTTTGGTGGAATCCTTTATTGCCCGCCGGCACGGCCGGGAGGATATGTCCGGGGTCCATCCGCTGCTGACGGGCATTTTGGCGGAAACCTACGGGGTTGTGCTCTACCAGGAACAGGTGATGCAGGTGGCCTGTGAGTTGGGCGGGTATACCCCGGGGGAGGCGGATGGCCTGCGCCGGGAGATGTCCCGGCGATTGCCGTCGCTGCAGGAGTTTCATCAGCCTAAATTTGTGGCCGGGGCTGTTAAGCGGGGTTTAAGCAGGGCAGAGGCGGAAGATGTGTTTACTCATCTGTGTCGTTTTGCCGGCTACAGCTTCAACAAAGCACACTCTGCTGCGTACGCTCTGGTGTCGTACTGGACTGCATACCTGAAAAAACATTACCCGGTGGAATTTTATGCAGCACTGCTTTCCAGCGGCAGCGGCTACTATGCAACGGCGGTTTATGTACGGGAAGCGGCTATCCGCGGTGTACCGGTGCTGCCGCCTCATGTGAACCACAGCGGGTTATCCTTTGTGCCGGAAAAAGAAGCAATACGGTCTGCGCTGCCTGTGGTGCGGGATTTGGGAGCCAGGGCGGCAGAGGCGCTTTTAGAGGCGCAAAAGAAGGGACCGTTTATGTCCCTACATGATTTCTGCTGCCGGGTGGGCCGCAGTGCACTGCGGCGCAGTGCACTGGTGAACCTGATTAAAGCCGGAGCTTTTGCCGGTTTGGGCCGGAACCGGCGTCAGGCACTGGCCTCTTTGGACCATGTGCTAAAGTGGACAGACCGGCAGCCCGGCCAGTTAAGCCTCCTGGATTTAATGCCGGAAGAAAGTGCAGTACCTGCTCTGCCTGACTTTTCCTGGCCGGAGGTGGTAGCTGCGGAGCTGGAAACATTGGGAATGGCTCTGTCTGACCATCCGCTTGCCTGCTATAAAAAGCAATTGCAAAGCGTATCGCGGGAACCGCTTTGTAATCTGTGCAACTTACCCGTCGGTACTAAAGTGACGGTGGCTGGTACTGTCATGGGCCGGACCAGGCGGCGCCTAAAGCAGGGCGGAGTGATGTTAACCCTGTTTATCTCTGATGAAAGCGGTTTTGCCGAAGCCGTTTTTTATCCGGCTGACTACCGGCGTCTGCTTTACCGGTTGGACGCGGCAGCGTTTGTTATTACCGGAAAAACCACCGCTGACGGTGATGCGGTGATGGTTCAGGATATAAGGCCTCTTTCTGTGTAGGGTGAAATTGTGAGAAAGATTACAAAAGGCTTAAACACTGCAGAAAGGGAAGGATATTCAGCCTTACCTGCCAAATATAGCGTACATACAGGAAATGAAAGGGGCGTTACCATGAGTTTAAAAGGAACAAAAACAGAAAAAAACCTGCAGTCCGCTTTTGCCGGTGAATCGCAGGCCAGAAACAAGTATACTTACTTTGCCGATGTGGCGCGAAAAGAAGGCTATGAGCAAATCGCCCAGGTGTTTGAAGAGACTGCCAATCACGAAAAAGCTCACGCCCGTCGGGCGGCAAAATATCTGGAGCTAATCGGCAAAACCGAGGAAAATCTGGAGGCGGCCGCCGGCGGAGAGAATTATGAGTGGACGGATATGTATAAACAATTTGAAGCGGAAGCGCGGGAAGAAGGGATGGACGAAATTGCCGACTTTTTTGTAGCTGTGGCCAAAGCGGAAGAAGCCCATGAGAACCGCTTCCGATCCCTTTTAAATGATCTTAAGGAAGGGAAAGTTTTCCAGAAGGATGACGAAGTCCCCTGGAAGTGCATTAACTGCGGTTATACCCAGGTAAGTGAGGGGGCCCCACGGGTCTGTCCGGCTTGCCAGGTGGGTCAGCGCTTTTTTGAAAAAAGCGAAGCATACTTTGCCAAGTAGTAAAAAAGGAGCCCAGCCTGGGCTCCTTTTGTTAGATTAATAAAATTAAACCTGACCCCCGGGTTTACCAGAGGGGGATGTTGTCGATGCGGTCACCGGGGTGGGTGATGCGGATTTGGTTATTGACGGTGCGCACGCCGCGGGCTTTGGATGCAGCGCTGGCGGCGGCGTTTCTGGCGGCCTGGGAGTCTGTTTCCCCAAAGAGTGAAACCACGCCTTTCTCCACGGTAAAGTGGATTTTTTCATCGTTAATTGCCGGGTCTGCGCCCAGTTCCTGGTTCACTTCCGTATAGACACTGTCATCATCAATGGCGCCGTCGGTGGAGACGGTAAGGTTATTTTCCACACCTGTAACGCCGGGGAAGTCATTGGCAAACTCCACAGCTCGGTCCATGTCTTTTTTCACATCCACAATTCCCTGCAAATTGACTTTGCCGCCGTCCTGGGCCCGGACGTTAATGTCGTAACCACCGAATTCCTTTGTGTTGTGAAAGGCTTCATAGAGTTCCTGTTCCAGGTTTTCTTTATTTACCTTATCATTTGTTTTCGGAGCCTGTTTTCCGCTGTTTTTCATTTTTTGTTCCCCCTGTTACCCGTTACTTTCCCTTTATTTGTAGGGCCTTGTTCCGGATCGATAAATTCCACTGTGCCGCGGATACGGTTCAAATTTTCTTTGCGTGTAAAGTCTTGGGCAGGCGCCTGTTTCTTTTCTTCATTTTGTTTTTTCATCTTAAAAACCTCCAGCTATTTGGCTTGTTTTTTGTTAGTATTCCCGGCTGGAGGATGTTATCAACTGATATTTATTAGTAAAAAATTAAATCTTTAGAAATGATAAATTTAAAGGGCTAACCAAGGAGGAAATGATGCTACCTGTTAAGAGATGGCACCAAGCCATTGAAAGTCGTTATTCCACCCGTAATTATAACGGCAGGCCGGTGGAGCCGGAAAAACTGGCGCTGCTGCAAAAGATGTGTGAAGAATTCAGGCCTGCAGACAGTGTGCGGGCAGTACTGGTGGAAGACAGCGGCAGCGGTGTGTTTAAAGGAGCCATTGGCAGCTACGGAAAAATAAAAGGAAATCCCGCCTACCTGGCGTTTGTGGGGAAAGTAAATGAGCCCGATGTTCAGGAAATGATCGGCTATCTGGGTGAAGGGTTAATTCTGGAGGCCACCGCACTGGGGCTAGACACCTGTTGGGTGGGTGGGATGTTTAAGCAGGAAGCTGCCGCAAAAGCTGTCAACCTGGCGGCCGGTGAGCAGGTATATGCCCTGACCCCGGTTGGTTATGGCCTGGAGAATGATACCTTCGAAGAAAAAGTAATGCGCGGTTTTAAAACAGAGCGTAAACGTAAACCTTTGGGAAGTTTGGTATCGGGAATGCCGGAAAGCCATTGGCCCCGCTGGGTCAGGGCGGGGCTGGAAGCGGCCCGGCCGGCTCCTTCCGCCATTAACCGTCAGCCGTGGCGCTTTGAGGTACAGGAAAAGCAGGTTGTCCTGTCCACCGACGGGAAGCAAGACCGATTCGTAGCCCGGCGCCTGGATTGCGGCATTGCCATGCTGCATTTTGAACTGGGGGCCCTAAGCCGGGATGTTTCTCTGAACCGCGTTTTATTGCCGCCCCCTCAGGTTGCCCGCTTTACTTTGAAATAAATATGACTTGACAGCAGAGAACAGCATGCTATAATAGGAATATGCCTACCCCCTAGGGGGGGGATAAATATATAGTTAAGTAGGTGAAGTCATGAGTAAAGCTACGTTAAAAATCGCAGGTATGACGTGCACCGCCTGTGCACGGTCTGTGGAAAAAGCTCTGCAAAGCACCGACGGAGTTACGGAGGCTTCGGTAAACTTCCCGGCGGAGAAGGCTTATGTAACATATAATGAAGGCACAACCGGGGTGGATGCGCTAATCAGAGCCGTGGAAGTCGCCGGTTACGAAGCCAAAGTGCTGGAAACAGAAGGGGAAAAACCTGCCGGGCGTGAGGCTAAGGCCACGTTAAAGATTTCAGATATGACCTGTACCTCTTGTGCCCGCTCTGCGGAGAAAGCTTTGCAAGACCTTGACGGAGTCAGTGAAGTTTCGGTGAACTTTCCTGCTGAAAAGGCTTATGTGACCTTTGATGCACAGACTTTGACCACAGAGGATTTGGTAAACGCGGTAAAAGAAGCGGGATATGGGGCCGAAGTGCTGGAATCCGACACTAAGCAGGACGGGTTGGTTACCGAGATTTATCATGTCTCCGGTATGACCTGTACTACCTGTGCTCAATCGGTGGAAAAAATTCTGGCCGATGTGGACGGGGTGGCAGAAGCAAATGTAAACTTTGCCGCCGGTAAACTGACGCTAAAATACAGCCCGTTGGAAACGAATCTGGATGAATTGCGGGAACTGGTGGATGCCGCCGGTTATACCATGGAGCGGGCCGATGAAAGCCCGGCCGGTGCAGTGGAAGAAGACGAGGAAAAAGAAGTGAAGGAAGCACGCCGGCGCATGATTATGGCCGGGGTTCCCTCAATGATAATTAATGTCATCATGGTATACAACATGTTTGCCATGGCAATTGACACAAATGTCTACACCGCCATTGTGGCTGTTTTGGCAATTCCATCCATCTTCATCGCCGGTGCTAAAACGCATAAAGCCAGTATCAATGCCGTTCGACACCTTAGTCCCAATATGGACGTGTTGGTTTCCCTGGGTTCGGTACCACCGTTTTTAATTGGTTTGACCGCTTTCTTTTTCCCTATGACAACTTTTATTGAGATGGGTGCCAACATTATGTTCTTCCATCTCATTGGCCGTTACCTGGAGGCCAGGGCAAAGGGGCAAGCGTCCCAGGCCATTAAAAAGCTGTTACAAATGGGAGCAAAAACTGCCCGTGTGATGAGAAACGGTGATGAAGTGGAAATTCCGGTGGATGCGCTGCAGCCCGGAGATGTGATGATTATTCGCCCCGGTGAGAAAATTCCCACCGACGGCGTGGTGGTCAAAGGACACAGTGCCATTGATGAATCCATGGCCACCGGTGAATCGCTGCCCGTTGAGAAAAAAGAAGGCAGTGAAGTAATTGGTGCCACCATTAATAAACAAGGCCTTTTGCATGTGGAAGCCACCAAGGTGGGTAAGGACACTTTCCTTTCCCAGGTTATTAAGATGGTGGAAGAGGCTCAGGGCTCAAAAGTGCCCATCCAGGAATTTGCCGACCGGGTAACGGGCTACTTTGTACCCCTAATTATCCTGCTGTCCATCACCACATTTATAGTCTGGGGCCTGTTTGGCGACCAACTTCGCCCCATGCTGGAAACAATGCAAGCATTTCTGCCTTGGGTGAATCCCCAGCTAAACCGTTTTGCTTTGGCTTACCTGGCCTCGGCGGCGGTGCTGGTAATTTCCTGTCCCTGTGCGCTGGGGCTGGCCACTCCCACTGCGCTGATGGTGGGAAGCGGCATTGGTGCTGAAAAAGGTGTCCTTATTCGCCGCGGTGAAGCCATTCAAACTATGAAAGATGTTAAAGTAATTGCCTTTGACAAGACCGGTACCCTCACCAAAGGAAAGCCGGCAGTTACTGATGTGGGCGTCACAGGCGATCTGACAGAAGAACAATTATTAAGCTATGCCGCCAGTGTGGAGTCCGCATCTGAGCATCCATTGGCCCATGCGGTGGTGGAGGCCATTAAGGAAAAAGGCGTGGAAGTCCGGGAGGAAGTCCAGGACTTTACTTCCCACACCGGTAAAGGTGTGAGCGGCACCGTTGAAGGACACCGCGTTTTGGTGGGCAGTCGTCGTCTGATGGAGGACCATCAAATCAACGCTGGTGAACTGGCAGCACGGATGGAAGAGTTGGAAGAGCAGGGTAAGACGGTGGTAATCGTGGCGGTGGGTGACAAACCTGCCGGAATTATCGCCATCGCCGATACCATTAAAGACGAGGCCCATGCTGCGGTGGCGGAGCTAAAAACTTTGGGCCTGGAAGTGGCCATGATTACAGGTGATAATAAGCGGACCGCCACCGCCATCGGCAAACAGCTGGGCATTGACCATGTCATTGCCGAAGTTCTGCCCGACGGTAAAGTGGCGGAAGTAAAACGCTTGCAAGAACAGCACGGCACGGTGGCCATGGTGGGCGACGGCATTAATGATGCTCCGGCGCTAAAGCAGGCTAATGTGGGCATCGCCATCGGCACCGGTACCGACATTGCCATCGAAGCGGCGGACTTGACCTTAATCCGCGGCGACCTGGCCGGCTTAATCACCGCCATCAAGCTATCCCGCGGCACATTCCGCAAGATTAAGCAAAATTACTTCTGGGCCTGGGTCTATAACGCGCTGGCCATCCCCATGGCCGCCGCCGGCATGCTCCATCCCATGATTGGTATGGCCGCCATGAGCATGAGTTCTGTTAATGTGGTCTGGAACTCAATTCGGCTGCGTGGGTATGATATGGATGCCGAGTATGTAAAGGCAGGCAAATAAAAGTTATGCAGGATGCACCATCTTATGATGGTGCATCTTTTTTTTGCTTCTGCCATGTTTTTCTATTTGAAATGTGATACTATTTTAGAAGACGGGAGGTCGTGATATGAAAATTAAGTTACCGGTTCTCACTGTTATATTGGCACTTATCTTCCTGGCTGCCGGTTGCAGTCAGCCTCCGGAGGAGGGGACCCTGGATTATGTTCTGGAGAATGTACGCAATAATTCTATTGATACGTTTACCGGTGTCATGGAAATATCAAGTGAAATGGACGGCAAGACCATGGAAACGATAACTTATATTTGGTATGCCGGTGGACGTTCCCGGACGGAATCTGTGGATGAAGAGCAGCACAAACAAATAACTATTTTTGACGGCACCGATTCATGGATTATTAGTGATTATGATTTAAGTTATGTAACGGTTATACGTGAGCCGTCCGGATTTGATATGTTTGACTTCACAAACTTTGGAGAACCATATGAGCTCAGTTATAGGGGAACAGAAACGGTTGAGGGGCGCCGGGCCCATGGTGTGGAAGGTGTATTAGAAAAAGATGGTTTTAAAGAGGAAGTCACCTGGTGGGTTGATGCAGAGACCTGGCTTCCGTTTATTTCCGAGAACAGGACAGATTTATACACCGGCAAGCTGATATTTCGCGATATCCGCATCAATAAGGAAGTGGATGAAAGCCTCCTGGAGTATACCCCACCTGAGGATGTCTATGTTCATGAGATATTTCCGGAGGACAGGCAATGATTGAAACGTTACTTGCCAAAACCCAGCTGAAACTTTACCCGGAACCTGTGGTGGTGGTGGGACTGGATCCTGAAACCCGCCGGCAGGTTGTTGAATTGGCCCACAGGGACGGAATGATATCACTGGTTTTTCTTCCCCATGAGGTGACCATGATTGTTACAGAAGCGCTGTGGCAGGAAGCCGGCAGTTTGTTTCCCGCTGCAAAGGCGGAGAGCGGATTTTGCCTGCTCACCCTGGACATTACCCTGCCCTGGAACGTGGTGGGCTATCTGGCCCGGGTGACGGAAATTCTGGCTGAAGCAGAAATCAGCGTGGGTGTTATCTCCAGTCATGCTTCGGATCATTTGTTAATCAGGGAAGCAGAATTGCCTAAAGCAATTGAATGGCTGGCAAATTTAGGTGTTACGTTTAAGTCGGACTAAAATGGGAAATGAATACCAAACAGGAAGGATTTATCCTCCCTTTCTCGAATAATATGAGGAAGCAACCTGCCGGAGGTGGATTTGTGGTTAACCCAAAAATTAAAGATAACGAGATGGACCAGCTGTGCCGGGCCATCTTGCTTTTAGAGTCAGAAGAAGAGTGTTATCAGTTTTTTGAAGATGTTTGTACCATCAGTGAAATTAAGGCCATGAGCCAGCGCCTTCAGGTTGCCCGGATGCTGCAGGAGGGAAAGACCTACCAGCAGATAGAAAGTGAAACCGGGGCCAGTACCGCCACCATCAGCCGCGTTAAGCGCTATCTTAACTATGGGGCCGGTGGCTATCAGACGGTACTTTCACGCCTGGAGGAGCAGGAAAAGAAATAAACTTACTGAGGAAAGCAGCTAACACTGCTTTCTTCTGCTTACAGCCAAGGGGAGGATATGAATGACAGATATTGTAACCGGATTGAATGAGAGACAGCGGCACGCGGTGGAGTGCACCGAAGGGCCGCTTTAATCC
>NZ_ACJM01000025.1 GCF_000174415.1 Dethiobacter alkaliphilus AHT 1 | reverse complement strand
TAATTAACTTTGAAACCAATCCACCCGCCGGCCGCAACACGCTGATGCTGCGTGTTAACGGCAGGGAAGCTGAGTTTACCACACAGCTTAAACACGGCGACCGCCTGGAAGTAGGCTGGTCGGCATAATAAGGAGTGATATTTTTGGGAGGAGACTTTAATTTTTTCTCTATAATTTGGCTTTTCATTATTATTTCCGCATTGGTTCCCGCAATGAAACAGGCTAAGCTGGAAGCTGCCCGGATTAGACTAATCCGTGATTTGGAGAAAAAGCGTAAGTCAAGGGTTATCACCTTGGTTCACCGTCAGGAGTCGTTATCTCTGTTGGGCATTCCCCTGACTCGCTATATAAACATCGAAGATTCGGAGCAAGTATTGCGGGCTATCCGCTATACACCGGACGATATGCCCATTGATCTTTTAATACATACACCGGGCGGCCTGGTTTTGGCCTCTGAACAAATTGCCAATGCCCTAAAAAATCATCCGTCGAAAGTTACGGTGTTTGTTCCCCATTACGCCATGTCCGGCGGTACAATGATTGCTTTGGCTGCCGATGAGATTCTGATGGATGGTAATGCGGTTTTGGGTCCGGTGGATCCGCAAATCGGCAGATATCCGGCAGTATCAATTCTAAAAGCAGTTAGAGCCAAAGACATCAATGAGGTGGACGATGAAACTTTAATTTTATATGATGTGGCGGAAAAAGCCATCAAGCAGGTAACTAACCGGGTGTATGAAATCCTTTTGGACAGGCTGGGCGAAGAAAAAGCCCGGGAAGTGGCTGCTTCCCTGGCTTCAGGAAAATGGACCCATGATTATGCCATTACCTGCAGTGAACTGGGGGAGATGGGTTTGCCGGCCTGCGGGCTGTTGCCCGATGAAATTTATGAAATCATGGATAAATTCCCCCAACCACAAAGAACCAGACCTTCGGTAGAATTTATCCCCATCCCCTACGAAAAAGAAAACAAATAATTAAACCCAAAAAAGCGACCGCCATTTTGATCATAGCGGTCGCTTCTCATTTTGGGACAGGGGGACGGGCCAAGCCTGAGACAAAGGGGACAGGTGATTTTGTCTCATTTAGCAGCCGGAGAAGGAGCGGGCCAGGCCGGCGGTTTTTTGGGCCGCTTCCTGGGGGGTGCGGGCAAAGAGGATGATTTGTCCTTCCTGCTCCTCTGTTGGTTCTATCACCAGCACTTCCGGAATTTCTGAGAGTTTGGCAAAATCGCCGGATAGTTTCACCGTTTTATAGTTTAGAGCACTGGCGGCCAGTGCCATTTCAGGGGTGTAGCGCAAATTAATCATGCCACGGATGCGGGCATCTTTTTGGTGAGCCTGTAAAAGCATTTCTTCCGGGTAAAGGCCGCCGGCAAATACCGGGTCCCCGGCCTGGGCAATGGTGTTGTGGCAGCGATAGAGGGGAGTGGGGAAAGAGGCGATATCCTCCAGGCTGTTTGCCCCTTCCAGGGAGTAAAAGATATTAGAGCGTCCGTCTGCCAGTATGTTGGCACAGGCGGGCGTTTTTTGCAGCGCGGCAAGCGCTTTATACAGGGCCTGGGAGGCACGGCTCAGTTCCAATTCCCGCAAAAGGGCACCCATGGGGTTTGTGGGGCCGTAGCCTCCGCCCACACAGATTCCGTGGGAGATGGCATCTGTGATAAACTGTTTGGCCCGGGTCACGGCATCGTATGGTGACAAGTTTTTGGCCAGGCAGGCGGCAATGGCTGCGGCATAGGTGCAGCCGGTGCCGTGTGTATGTGGGGTATCCAGTTTCTTTTCCGACAGATGATGTATGGTCCTGCCGTCAAAAAATATATCCACCATGTCCTGGCCTTCCAGATGTCCGCCTTTTACCAGGACGTGACGCGGCCCCATCAGACGTATTTCCCGGGCTGCGGCTACCATGGCATCCACCGTGGTGATTTGGCGTCCCAGGAGTACTTCTGCTTCCGGCAGGTTGGGGGTGACAACAAGGGCGTGAGGGAGTAGCTTGTCCCTTAGCGCGTCCACCGCATCCTCCTGCAGCAACCGGTCTCCGCTTTGGGCCACCATCACTGGGTCTACTACCAGATTGGATACACGATGTTTGTTGAGACTGTCGGCCACAGCCGTTATGGTTTTTGCATCGCCAAGCATACCTGTTTTGGCAGCATGGACCGGAATATCGGAGAGCACCGCTTCCAACTGGCAATTAATAAAATCAGGGGGAACAGGATGGATACCGTGTACCCCTTTGGTGTTTTGGGCGGTCAGGGCGGTGATAACGCTGGTACCGTACACGCCCAGAGCGGCAAAGGTTTTTAGGTCGGTTTGAATCCCGGCGCCTCCACCGGAGTCGGACCCTGCTATGGTCAGTGCTTTATACATTGGTAGATTTCCTCCCTAGTCGCCAAATGAGACACCCACAGATTTTGCTGCCCGGACCAGTTCACTGTCTGCTTGAATCAGTTTTTGTTCTTTAACCGCATCAGAGAGGGGGACCGATTGTATCTCCCCGCTGCAGAGACAGGTCATCTGTCCAAACTCACCGTTCATGGCAAGCTCGGCTGCTTTTACCCCGAAACGGGTTCCCAGTATCCGATCAAATGGAGTGGGGGTGCCGCCGCGCTGCAGGTGGCCAAGAACCGTTACCCGGGTTTCTACCCCGCAGCGTCGCTGGATTTCATCACCGATGACATTACCCACGCCGCCCAGTTTGCTAAGATGCGGGTTATCCTTGCGCTCTTCCTGATAAATTTGTTCACCACCCGGTAGCTTAGCGCCTTCAGCCACCACCATGATGGAGAACTTCTTTCCTTTTTGCTGACGCGCACTGATTTTTTGGCAGATTGCTTCGTAGGAGAAATCTATTTCGGGAATAAGTATTACATCGGCACCGCCGGCAGTTCCGGAGTGCAGGGCAATCCAGCCCGCATCCCGGCCCATCACTTCCAGAATCATCACTCGGTGGTGGGATTCCGCAGTTGTATGTAATTTATCAATGGCATCTGTGGCGGTATTTAAAGCGGTATCAAAACCAAACGTTACGTCGGTGGCAGACAGGTCATTATCAATGGTTTTGGGTATACCCACCACCGGAACTCCCTTTTTATAAAGTTCATTGCCGATAAAGAGGCTGCCGTCTCCACCCACCGCCACCAACACATCAACCCCCATTTTTTCCAGGTTGGCGATGGCTTTGTCGGAAACATCGCCCCAGACGGTCTGCCCGTCCTTTTCACCTACCGGATATCGGAAGGGGTTGTCCCGGTTGGTGGTGCCCAAAATTGTGCCGCCGCGATGCAGGATTCCGGAGACATGATGGTCTTCCAGGATCATGCTGCGGCTTTCAATTACACCGCCGTAGCCGTCCATAATACCCACAACTTCTATTTCATAGCGATAAAGGGCGGTTTTAGCCACAGCACGAATCACAGCATTGAGGCCGGGACAGTCGCCGCCTCCGGTCAGGATTCCCAAACGTTTAATTTTTTGACTCATAGTTTCCCTCCAATATCCCATACAAGGATTTTTCTTTTAAAAGTATTCCACAGCGCTTCTAAGAAATCCTTTACTGGCAGGCTTCTATAAGGTTAACAAAGAGTTAAATGGCATCACCCCTCTCAAGTGACGAAAAGGGATTGCGCAAAATGAAAATTTCACTATGCGGAAACAATTTTCAAAATTGCCTATTGTAATTTGTAAACACTTAATTTATAATTGAGATAGTTAAAGAACAGGTACAGCGTTGTACCGGGCAGCGGCGCCATCTCAGAGAGCAAAAGGTCTCTGCAGTAGCGTCGTTTTTATTTTTTAGGGGGGATGCCTATGAGTGGCGTGCGAGTGGTGGTAAGTGCTTCTGCCGGTATCCGTAAAAAGGTCGGTTCTGTTATGGCCACGGCGGGCAACCTGGTAATCGGTGAAACCGATAGCGGCCCCGGAGCACTGCGGATGATTCAGTCATTACAGCCTGATGTGGTGGTAATCGACACCGATTCTCCACATGGAAAGTCCGCAGCGGAGATGCTTGAGGAAGACGGCCAAATTGGGCTGGTGCTGTTAGGTACACATCAGCGCAGAGAGCGAAACGGTCCATACATCTCAGGGATGATTTTAAAGCCGGTTCAGGATACTGCTCTGATAACGGCGGTAGAATTTGCGGCTGCGGCCCAGCACCGGATGCGCAAGATGGCCGATGAATTGGCGAAGATGAAGGAAACGCTGGCAACCCGCAAAGCTGTGGAGAAAGCTAAGGGAATTTTAATGGAAACGCTGGGTCTGCCGGAGGCACAAGCTTACAAGCGGATTCAGCAGCAGAGTATGAATAAGCGCGTATCCATAAGACGGATTGCGGAAGCTATTATAACAGCTAATGATTTTAAATAAGTAAATAAAATAATTTTTTGGCAATGGCGCCTGGGGAGAAACAGTGTTTCCATCCCTTAGGGCGTTTTTTGTTTTTTTACACTTATAAAGTAACTAAAGGAGATGATGGCAAATGAGTTTGACAAAACAGGATGTGCTAAACATGGCCAAAGAGGCCAACGTAAAGTTTATCCGACTCCAGTTCACCGATATCTTTGGTATACCCAAAAATGTTGCCATACCGGTGGATCAGCTGGGCAAAGCTTTGGACGGGGAATTAATGTTTGACGGATCATCCATTGAAGGGTTTGTGCGGATTGAAGAATCAGATCAGTACCTGCGCCCCGACCCCAATACTTTCACCGTATTTCCCTGGCGTCCCCGGGACGGCAGCGTAGCCCGTCTGATTTGTGATGTGTACACCCCGGATGAG
Source organism: Dethiobacter alkaliphilus AHT 1 (assembly GCF_000174415.1). Classification (NCBI taxonomy): domain Bacteria; kingdom Bacillati; phylum Bacillota; class Dethiobacteria; order Dethiobacterales; family Dethiobacteraceae; genus Dethiobacter; species Dethiobacter alkaliphilus. The sequence goes on along the minus strand of NZ_ACJM01000025.1, from coordinate 27,538 downwards.
GAACCCTTTGCTGGGTGCCCCCGCTGCACACTGCAGAAAGTTCTGAAGGAAGCAGAGGAAATGGGCTACAGTGTTAATGTGGGCCCGGAGGCGGAATTTTTCCTCTTCCACACCGATGAAAGCGGCCGGCCCACCACCATTACCCATGACCAGGGCGGTTATTTTGACCTATCACCGGTGGATTTGGGTGAAAACGCCCGCCGCGATATGGTGATGACCCTGCAGGAGATGGGTTTTGAAATTGAAGCTTCCCACCATGAAGTAGCTGTAGGCCAGCACGAAATTGATTTTAAATATGATGAAGCGCTGGCAACGGCGGATAAGTTAATAACGTTCAAGTTTGTTGTGCGTACCATTGCGCAGAGACACGGGCTGCATGCCACATTTATGCCAAAACCAATCTTTGGGATTAACGGCTCCGGCATGCACACTCACCAATCCCTGTTTAAGAACGGGGAGAACATTTTCTATGACCCCAACGGTCCGCGACAAATGAGCGAAGAAGCGTACCACTATATTGGAGGAATTCTGCAGCACGCACCGGCGTTTACAGCAATCACAAACCCCACCGTAAACTCCTATAAGCGCCTGGTGCCAGGATATGAAGCTCCGGTGTACCTGGCATGGTCAGAGAAGAACCGCTCGCCTCTGATTCGTATCCCCGCCCGTCGTGGTGTGGGCACCCGTGTAGAAGTGCGCTCTCCGGATCCCTCTGCCAACCCGTACCTGGCTTTGGCGGTGATGATTAAAGCAGGGCTTGACGGGATTAAAAACAAAACTCAGGCACCGGCACCGGTGGATAAAAACATTTACGATCTGACGGAAAAGCAGCGGGAAGAGCTGAAAATCGCCAGCCTGCCGGGCAGCTTAAAAGAAGCATTAAATGAGCTGGAGAATAATGTGCTTATCCGTGAAGCTCTGGGAACCCATACCTTTAATCGCTTTATCACAGCAAAGCGGATAGAGTACCAGGACTATGAAATGAAGGTTCACCAGTGGGAGCTGGATAATTATCTGGCTAAATTTTAAAACCGCGGCGTGGCCGCAGTGAGTTAACAACCTCTATATTGGACACAGATGTCCTCCCTAGGCGAAGATGCAAAGCGTAATGCGCTTGTGTCTTCGCCTTTTTTTTGTACTGTGCAAATTATAACTAAAACCTGAAGGAGGAAGAAAAAATGACTGAAATGGCTATTGATACTATCTGGGTGTTACTGGCAGCTTTTCTGGTGTTTCTTATGCAGTTAGGGTTTGCCATGGTGGAGTCCGGTTTTACCCGGGCAAAAAACGCGGGTAACATTATTATGAAAAATGTGATGGACTTTGCCTGCGGCAGCTTGTTGTACTGGAGTGTTGGTTTTGCCTTGATGTTTGGTGTATCCAGAAGCGGATTTATCGGTGGAAGCGGCTTTTTTGCCTTGGGTGAGTTTGCTCATTTGGATTTAAACATACCGGTACCGGCATTTCTGTTGTTCCAGACCATGTTTGCGGCTACGGCGGCTACCATTGTCTCCGGAGCCATGGCGGAAAGAACAAAGTTTGTTTCCTACCTGCTCTATTCTGTGGTAATTACCGCCGTGATTTACCCGGTGGTGGGTCACTGGGGTTGGGGTGGCGGTTGGCTTGAAGAGTTGGGCTTTGTAGACTTTGCCGGATCCACCATCGTTCACTCCGTGGGCGGCTGGGCGGCTCTTGTAGGTGCCGCAATTTTAGGGCCCCGCCTGGGCAAATTCACAAGCGACAAAAAGCCCAATGCGATTCCCGGTCACAGTATTACCTTAGGCGCCATGGGTGTTTTCATTCTCTGGTTTGGCTGGTTTGGCTTTAATGCCGGCAGTACCATCGCCGGTATGGATTTATCCATAGCGCACATTGTGGTAACCACAAACCTGGCGGCAGCAGGCGGGGCGGTGCTGGCCATGGCCTTCTCCTGGATACGCTACGGTAAGCCTGATGTGAGTCTGACGCTAAATGGTGCCCTGGCGGGACTGGTGGGAATTACCGCCGGCACAGCTGATGTGGACTTTATGGGTGCGGCGCTGATTGGTGCCGGTGCAGGTGTGCTGATCATTCTGGCAGTGGAGTTTATTGAAAAAGTGCTTCATGTTGATGACCCGGTGGGCGCTGTGGCAGTTCACGGTGTCTGCGGAGCTTACGGTACTGTAATGGTGGGTTTCTTTGCCACTGATGGCGGTTTGTTCTATGGCGGAGGCGCAGCACTGCTTTCGGTGCAGGCCATTGGTGTATTAGCTGTAGCTGCATGGACCATGACCACTGCCTTTATCCTGTTTAAAGCAATTAATGCGGTGGTAGGATTACGTGTAAGCGCTGCAGAAGAAGAAGAAGGTTTAGACGTCGGTGAACACGGTATGGAAGCATACGCCGATTTTGTGTCAAAAAGCTCTGTACCGCAGGTTCATTAGAGAAAGGGAGGTTCTTCAATGAAAAAAATAACTTGTATAATTCGTCCCTCAAAGCTGGAAGCGGTAAAAGAACGGTTGGGCCGTGAGGGGATCCAGGGAATGACTGTCACCCATGTAACAGGGTGCGGACTGCAAAAAGGGAGCACGGCAATATACCGCGGCAATCTCTATGAAGTAAATTTGCTGCCTAAAGTTAAGTTGGAACTGGTGGTCACGGCGGAGAAAGTTGATACCCTGATTGATACTATTGTGGCAGAAGCGGCAACAGGTGAAATCGGGGACGGGAAAATATTCATCTCGCCTGTAGATGAGGTGGTGCGTATCAGAACAGGGGAGCGGGGCAAAGAAGCGATATAAAAAAGTCAGGTCCGGACAATTCGACCAATGCGTCGAATGCCGGACCTGATTTCTGTTTTTAGCTTTATTCCTTTTCAAACATATCCTTACCTACACCACATTCCGGACAGACCCAATCGTCCGGCAGGTCGTCAAAAGATGTGCCGGGAGAGACGCCGTTATCCGGGTCACCTTCCTCAGGATTATAGACGTAGCCACAAACTGAACAAACCCATTTTTCCATATGTATACCTCCTATGTGTTCAATATTTATTGCTGTTTTTATCTTACATTATGACGCGGATTTTTCATAGTATTGCAGTATTAACAAATTGTGAAAAATAGTTCTTCTTTTAAAATCTGCCTGTAACGTATATAATATACATAAAGCAATACAAAATTGTGAGGTGCCCGCTGTGTATCGATACGTGGCCATGGCAGTTTTTATCCTGCCCAAACTGGTTGTCTGGCCCCTGATGTGGTATTGGCGTTGTCAGCGCAAAAAAAAGCTGAAAGCGGAGAATCATGATCTCCTGGAAGAAGGGCGTTCTCATTGTCCGGATTATAATGCTTCATCAGATTACTTTTAACCCGCAGAAAATGCGGGTTTTTCACAAGGTAAAAAGCATTGAAAGCGCGCTGTAAGTAAATAAGCGCGCCTTTTTTTAATAAAACAGGGTCCTTCCTAAAAAGGAATAAGCTTAGATAATGTCGAAATATAGAAATTGGTAAGATTTTCTGCCAAATTTTAAACAGAGGTCAGACGATGCGAAAAATGCCAGTTACACTACTTCGTCCCGGCATGATTTTGGCCAAATCTGTTTCCGGCTCAGACGGACAGCTTTGGCTAAGCGCCGGAATAAAACTCAAAAGCAGCTATATTACTGCTCTGTGGCGGACAGGCATTCCTTATGTGTATGTCCTGGACCCGCTGCTAGATGACGTATCGGTGCCTGAAGTGGTATCGGAAGAGACCAGGCGTCAGGCAATAAAAGTTCTTAAAAATATGATGAAAGCCGGAAAAAAGGAAACAGCCCCGTCGGAGCTGCTCCTTGACGATCAGTTTTCCCAGACTGTGGAAAGCATGGTTCAGCAAGTGCTGGAGAACAAAGATGTTATGTTGAATTTGGCTGAGATTCGCAATGCCGACGATTATACCTTTTGCCATTCAGTTAATGTTTGTATACTTTCCCTGTTGACCGGAATTGATCTGGACCTGTCCCGCACACGGCTGGAGAGATTGGCTGCAGGTGCGCTCTTGCATGATGTGGGGAAAATCCGGATTGACAGTAAGATACTTAATAAGAAGGGCAGCCTGTCTCCCGATGAGTTTGCCGAAATACAAAAGCATCCTGCTTTTGGTTGTGAGATTTTATCGCAACAGAAGAATCTGCCCCATGAAATCAGCACTGTGGTGGCACAACATCATGAACGTTGTGACGGCAGCGGGTACCCGTACAGGCTGCACAGAGATAATATACACCAGTATGCCCGTCTTGTAATGGTGGCCGATGTGTTTGATGCCCTTACCGCAGACCGTCCGTACCGCACTTCATTGCAGCCGCACCAGGCCATTGAAATGATAATGGGCTGTGGTGACGCCTATGATATGGAACTGACCCGGCTGTTTCTAAATCATGTAGCCGCTTATCCGGTGGGCACGGGAGTCCGGTTAAGTAACGGGGATCTTGGCCTGGTGGTTTCAAACCGGAAAGGTCTGCCGCTGCATCCGGTGGTGCGTATTGCCAAAGACGCCGACGGGGTTGCCTACCTCAACCCGTTTGATGTGGATCTGGCAGAAAGTCTTGATTTGGTAATTTCCCAAGTCTTAGACGATGTGCAGGTATTGGAGGAATTTCCCATCATGTCACTTCAGGAAAGGGCGTGAAAAAGTTGGCTACCAGTGTGGGGGAAACCTATCGGTGTGACGTTTGCGGCAACGTAGTCAAGGTTGTCAATAGCGGTGCCGGGGTGTTAGTTTGCTGCGGCGAAGCAATGGTAAAAATAGAAGAAGCGGATTAAAAATAACCCGGAATCCGGGTTATTTTTCTGTGATTTCCTCTCCGTTTAGCAGAACGCGATATTCTATGTTGGCCTGCAGGGAATTTGCTATAACGCTGTATTTCTTATAGGAACTGCTCACAGCTTTCCAGGCTTGTTGGGGTGTAACATCGCCTGATATATGGTAAACTGCAGTTATAGTACGAAATGACTTGGGATGTTGGCTATGTTTTTCCCCACCCAGCTCTACCTGAAAATGGTCCAGCCGGGCTTCAAATTTCTGCAGTAGAGAGACAATATCCATGCCGGTACAACCACCAAGAGCCAAAAGAAGCATTTCACTGGGACGAACTCCCTGGCCGGTACCGGTTGCCCCTTCAAGTTGTACGGTTTGCCCAGAGCCGGAAACACCTTGAAAGTATAGATCATTTTGCCATTTAACCTTAACAGATGACATTTTTATCACCTCCATAATTTAGCGTATACAGACGGGAGTGAGTTTATGAAATTATCCATCGGCGGACATGTTTTGTCTGCCCTGCGTGAAAAAAAGCCGCTTGTAGCTTTGGAGACAGCCCTGGTGACCCATGGCCTGCCCCGCCCGCTGAATCTGGAAACGGCGGTGCAACTGGAGGAAATTGTGACACAAAGCGGTGCCGTGCCGTGCACCATCGGAGTACTTAACGGGGAAATTATTATGGGGCTTAACAAAAGCCAATTGGACGCCCTGGCCATGGAAGAAAATCCGCTTAAACTGGGAGTACGGGAGCTGCCTGTGGCTGTGGCGCAAAAGAGAAGCGGAGGTACCACCGTAGCCGCCACCGCCCATTTGGCACACCGCTATGGTATTGGTGTTTTTGCCACCGGGGGGATTGGCGGCGTACATCGTGGGGGAGAGAATACCTTTGATATCTCCGGAGACCTGCCGGTATTGGCCAGAACCCCCGTTACCGTGGTGGCGTCCGGTGCCAAAGCTATTCTGGATTTACCGCTGACCCTTGAATATCTTGAAACCGCCGGCATTACTGTGGGTGGATATCAGACCAATACTTTGCCGGCCTTTTACTCGGCGGCTTCTCCGTACCCTCTGAATCTGTCTTTTGACTCTGTGGAGCAGGTAGCGCAAACCGCAATGTCCCGGGATGAGCTGGGTCTGCAGGCAGCCATTCTGCTGTGCAATCCTGTGCCCGGGGATAGTGAGATACCCTGGGATGAACTGATGGCTATGATTGTCAATGTAGACCGGGAGATAAGAGAAGAAGGTGTGGTAGGGCAGGATGTGACACCACAGATGCTGCGCCGGCTGTTTACTTTGTCCGATGGGCGTACGCTGCAGGCCAATCTGGCGCTCTTGAAGGAGAATGCCCGTCTGGGAGCTGAAATTGCCCAAACCTTAATTTCGATAAGGGGGAAGGAGCATGGCTAAACTGATGGCCATTGATATCGGTGGCGGTACACAGGATATTCTGCTCTACGACAGTGACAAAACGCTGGAAAACTGCATTCAGTTAATTCTGCCCTCACCTACGGTGTTGGTGGCACAGCAAATCAAAAAAGCCACCGAAGCGGGAAAAGCTGTCTTTCTGCACGGCCACGTAATGGGAGGCGGACCGTCCACAAAAGCTGTGCGGGACCATTTAAGTAAGGGACTGCCCGTTTTTGCCACAAAAGAAGCGGCGTTGACCATCCATGATGATCCCAAAAGGGTGGAGTCTCTGGGTGTTGTAACCACTGAAGACCCACCTGCCCATGCGGTGCGGATACATACAGGCGATATTGACCGGGAAATGCTGGCCCGAATTTTAGGGGAAGCGGGGGAAGACCTGCCCGCTGAATTTGCGGTGGCGGTGCAGGATCACGGCTATTCTCCCGGTGAATCAAACCGAATTTTTCGTTTCCGCATCTGGGAACAGTTTATGGCGGCGGGTGGTAAGCTTAGTGATCTGGTATATGGAGATATTCCGTCCTTTTTTACCAGGATGGAAGCGGCGCGCAAACAAGCACCCGGCGCTCTGTTAATGGATACTTGCGGAGCAGCGCTTTTGGGAGCACTGACCGATGAACGTGTTCGGGAGGCGTCCGGTCGGGGTACGGTGGCGGTGATAAATCTGGGCAATCAGCATACCTTTGCTGCTCTTGTTGAGGACCAAAGGGTTATTGGACTTTTTGAGCATCATACCGGAATGATGACACCGCAAAAGGTAGCCCATTACCTAAAGAAGCTGACCGCAGGAAAGTTGTCAAATGCTGAAGTGCAAGAGGATCAGGGGCATGGCTGCCTGCCGCCGGCAGAGGAGGTGGACCCTGTCCTGACGGTGGTTACCGGCCCGCGCCGCTCTCTTTTGTCGTCACTGGATTGCTATTTTGCCGCCCCTCAGGGCAATATGATGCTGATGGGCTGCTTTGGGCTGGTGGATGCCGCAAATTTGTAGAAAGAAAGGCACGCTTATTCGATTACCCCAAAGCGTGCCTTTCAATACTGGCTACCTTAGCAGTTTCGCAAACTGCGAAACGTTATAATTTATACCAGTATAAAAAACGCCTCCTTTGAGGCGTTTTTTAATTAGTTATTTAAAATACTTCTGTGGTGCGGGCACCTTCAATTTTGGCCAGGCGGGCGTTAACCACATCCCAGTCAATTACATTCATGAAAGCGTCAATGTAGGGCGGGCGCTTCACACCATAGTCGATCATGTAGGCGTGTTCGTAGGTGTCCAAAACCAACACCGGCACAGCGTTCCAGATTGGCCCCAGATTATGGGAGTCGCTGCCGAAATTATGGAGTGTGCCGTCTTCCAGGTCATAAGCCAAAACCACCCAACCGCGCACTGCCAGGCCGGTCTTTTTAAAATCTTTTTCCCATGCTTCATAGGAGCCGAAATATTTTTCAATCAACTCCAGTGCTTTGCCGGTGGCTTTGCCGCCGCTGCCACCCATGTTTTCAAAATAAGCTTCATGTAACTTTATTCCGTTTAAGGCAAAAGTTTCTTCAATCTTTAGAGCCCTTAATTCACTATAGGTCTGGTTTGCTTTGTCGTAGTCTACTGACGCCATTTGCTTGCGGATTTCGTTGACTTTGTTTACATAGCCCTTATAAAGGACGCCGTGATGGTCTTCCAGCTGTTTTTCTGAAAAGCCCTCCATCTTGCTGGTTTTTAATTCTTTGGGTTTAAGTTCTACCATAATTACCCTCCTTGTATATATTTTGCATTTTCTTAACTATATCAACATCAGAACAAACATAAAAGGTTCCTAAAATAACCTTAATAATTCGTTAATTCTTGTCAAAGCGTTGCATTGGTGGTAAGCTTTGAATAGGAGGTGGCATTATGCCTGCTTGGAGCTCTATCTTAATATATTTGGGCTTTGCTGTAGCTATTGCTTTTCTTTTAGTCCGCATGGGCGGAGGAGGCTGAAGATAAGACTACCCACAGTTGTGGGCGCTTGGCGGATATATGCGTGTAATTATTATCGGCGGCGGTGAGGTGGGAACAGAGCTGGCAAGACGCCTTAAAATGCGGCTGCAGGACATTAAGAGGCCGCCCTCCGGTATTATCTGTGCAATTATCCGGGGCGATGATGTTATCATTCCCGGTGGAAAAGATGTAATTCTTGAAAATGATGAAATATATGTGTTGGGGAAAACAAATAAACGTTCCTCACTTTTTTGGGGATGGCGAAAAAAAAAACAGGACACAAAAGGGTAATTATTGCCGGTGGCGGTCGCATAGGTTTCCAACTGCCGGTTTCAATAAAAAAGAGCGCCAGGTACTGATTACGGATATCTTTTTCGGGGATGCTAAGCAAAAAGGGGTGAAAAAGATGCCGGTTCTTGAAATCAGTATTATGCCTATCGGTACCGACGAAGCAAGCTTTAGCAGTTATGTTTCCCAGGCCTGCGAAGTGGTGGATAAGCGGGGGCTGCAGTACCAGGTAACTCCCATGTCCACCATGGTAGAAGGAAGCATGGAAGACTTGCTGGCAGTGGTGAAAGATTTGCACAGTTTGCCTTTTGACACCGGAGTAAATCGGGTGATTACCAATGTTACTATTGATGAACGTCGGGACAAGGAACTGGATATGTCCAGTATGGTGCAGGCAGCAAACCAGCCACAAAACTAATTTTCCTTTAATGACAGCCGTGGGCTGTCATTTATTTTTTCCCAGCCTTTGCCCCCGACAGTCATGGAGGAACAGTGACGTACGAAGGCGAATAGTACAGGGATGAATTGGAGGGGTTTTTGTTGCTGTTTGTAGTTTTAGGGTTATGCCTGCTTATAATTCTTGTATCGAAAAAAGTAAACGTGATTGTAGCTGCGCCGCTTGTTATCATATTTGTTGCGCTGGGTAACGGCATGAGCCCGTATGAATTGGTAACGGGCCCGTATGTGGCAGGAGCCGCCGGCTTCATCGAAAGCTTTATCTTTATTTTTATTCTGGGAGCTATTTTCGGTAAAGTTATGGAGCAGTCCGGTGGTGCTTACAGTATTGGCAACGCCCTGGTGGCCATGCTGGGGACAAAAAGAGCGGCCACCGCTATTTTTTTGGCCTCTTTGCTTTTGGGAGTAGGCGGTATTGCCGGATTTGTCATTATCTTTACCTTATACCCGCTGGGGCTTTCCGTTTTTGACCAGGCAAACCTGCCCCGGCGCCTGTTGATTCCCAGCATTGGTGCCGGCATTATTATGGCTATCTCTGCTCCGGCTACACCTCAAATCCAAAACCTGATGCCCATGGATTATCTGGGCACCACGTCTACGGCGGGTTTTTGGCCCGGAATTTTTAGCGTCACCGTATCTTCAGTAATCATTGCCCTGTATCTGGAACATGTTGCTGCCCGGGCGCGGCGTCGGGAAGAAGTATTTGACCATCCTGAAGGCTATGTGCCCCGGGCCGGCGGCGGCTTTCCACCGGTCTATCTGGCCTGCATACCGCTAATTTCCATCGTTGTGCTGCTCTCTGTTTTTCAACTGGACCCACTGGTTTCTCTGGGCTCAGGGGTGCTTTTGGCTTTTATTGTGCTATTTTCCTGGTTACCTAAGCCCCTGGAAGTCCTTAATGAAGGTACAAAAACTGCTATGATGCCGCTCTTGTTTGCCTCCTCATCGGTGGGATTCGGTGTGGCTCTGCAGGCTGTTCCCGCCTTTTTAACATTTATTGAAGCACTGGCCGATTCAACCCTGAATCCCTTGGTGTTGGCGGGTATAACCACCAATGTGGCGGCAGGGCTTGTGGGTTCAGCCTCCGGTGGTGTGGTTCTTACCCTGACCACTGTGGCGCCTGAATTGTCTGCTTCGGCAGACCCGGCCTTACTGCACCGTGTAATTACTTTGGCCGCCGCCGGGTTGGACACTTTGCCTCACAATAACGGTTATTTAACCATGCTGGCTTTTAGCGGGCTCACCTTTGCACAAACCTATAAAGAATATTTTGTCACCACGGTGGTTGCTCCCGTTTTTGCTTTGGCGCTTTTGCTGTTCCTCTTTTCTGTGGGCGTTTTTGTCTAAATGCCGTAGCCGCATATCCTCTGACGGATGGCACATACTACCTGTAAAGGAGGGGGTATAGCTATGGCCAAGTACAAGAAAAAGCCTGAAAAAATGACACCTGAAGAATTGGCGGTAGAAAAAATGAAGCTGGAAATCGCAGATGAATTAGGTTTGGGCGACAAAGTTAAAGAGAAGGGATGGGAAAACCTCACTGCCCGCGAAACCGGCAGGGTTGGCGGTGTGATGTCCCGCCGTCTCCGTGATAAAAAACTGCAGAAGTCATAGTATAGAATTAAAGCTCCCGCAGGGAGCTATATTTTACTGCTAGGAAATTATAACGCTTCGCAGATAGCGAAGCTGCTAATGTAAGCAGTACTGAAAAGCGCGCGCTGAGGAAATCGTAAGAGCGCGCCTTTCTTGTTTTTAGCTTGTTTCATTTGTCAGCCCAGGCAGGGTATGGTATAAAGTATATATTATATGACTAGGAGGTCCGCTTTTCATGCGACTTGGTTCTCATCTGTCTGTTTCCAAAGGATTTCATAAAGCAGCGGAAGCTGCGGCATCCATCGGTGCCAATACATTTCAGTTCTTTACCCGCAACCCCCGGGGAGGTTCTGCCCGCACCATTTCTCCCCAGGAAGTGGAAAAATGGCAGGAAGCCAGGAAAAAATATGATATTTATCCCATTATGGGACACCTGCCTTATACCGTAAATATGGCGTCTCCTGCAGAACGGGCCTATAACTTTGCCAAAATGGTGGTGGCCGATGATTTAGAGCGTATGGATGCGGTGGGCGCCGAGTACCTGGTAATCCATCCCGGCTCTCATGCCGGTTCTGGACGTGAAGCGGGACTAGAGCGAATTGTGGCCTGTCTGGAGGAATCATTTTTACCCTATGACGGAGAAACTTCTTTGCTTTTGGAAACCATGGCGGGACAGGGCTCGGAAATAGGCACCCTGGCAGACATCGCAGAAATTATGGAAAAACTGTCCTGGCCGGATGGTATGGGCGTTTGTCTTGATTCCTGCCATCTGACCGGCGCCGGATATGATTTCTTGCAAAAAGAAGAAGTGGACAGGCTGGTGACGGATGTGAAGAAAACGGTGGGATTAAGCAGGGTTAGAGCTATGCACCTAAACGATTCCAAGTTTCCGCCGGGCACACACAAAGACAGGCACGAACGGATAGGCGCAGGCTATCTTGGCAAAGAAGGCCTGCTAAACCTTATTACCCATCCCGCTTTCAAAGACTTACCCATGGCACTGGAAACCCCAGTGGAGGACTTTCAGCAATACGGCGAAGAAATTACCCTCATTCGCTCCTGGCTCTAGCAACAAAAATGAGCCAAGAGAACCGTTCCCTTGGCTCAACGTCCGGTTTACAATTAGGATTTAACTTCATCGAGGATTGTTTGCCAATTGCAGTGTTCGGAAATATTGGTCTGGGCGATGCGGATACCCTGTTCGTCACCGGGGTGAATGCGCCTGGTAATCTCGTGGAGACGCTCAATGGCGGTGAAGGTGTCGTAGTGCACCATAATCACCGCTACTTTCTTTTCTATGGCGCTGGCCAGTACGCCTACGTCGGGGTAGTAGCCGCCTGTGAGGATGAGAACAGATGTGCTGGTTTCCAGAGCCGTCACCGCCATATCGGAACGGTCTCCTCCGGTGATAACAGCTTTGTTTGGCGCACGCCTGAGATAACCCAGAGCACTTTCGGTGGTCATGGTGCCTACCACCACTTCTTCCACGATGCGCTCCAACCCGACCCCCTCTTCTGTCAGCAGTTCGCCACCCAGTGCGTCGTAAAATTCCCGGACTGTGGGGGAGGCGATTTCCGGCCTGCTGGGGATTATCCCCAAAACAGGGTGGCCGGCCTCTTCCAGAATAGGCGCATACACACCTTTTGTTTTATCCAGCAAAGTACGCTCCACACTGTTAAAGATGTTGCCCAGCACTTTAATGCCCGCCAGCCGGAAGAGTTCATTGTACAAAATGGTTTTATCCAGACTGTAGTCATCTTCCATGCGGCTGACATAAAGCATGGTGCTGTCAAACATGCGGGCCAGGTTAATGGCATCAAGGCCCAGGCTGGCGGCGGTATAAGGAGAAAGAGAACCGTCAATTAACAGTACGTCAACGTTGGCCGATACAGTATTGTAGGCCTGCTGCAGTTTCTCCTTCAGAGGAGCGGGATCACGGCGGGGCCCACTGCTTAAGTAGTAAGGCCCGGTGCGGACCGGAGAGAGCGTGGCGGCATCATGGGGCAGGGAAAGGACCTGCTGAAAGAGGATTACGTCCTCATCCTCCTGCCGGTGGGGGCCGTGTGATGCGCCCAGTGGCTTAAAATAACCGACATTTAGTCCCTGATCGCGGAATTTGAGCGCCAGGCCCAGTGCGATGGCTGTTTTTCCGCTTCCGGCCATTCCGCCGATAAAAATGCTTTTCATGGCAGTCATCCTTTCTAAACCTCGTTCTCGTCATAGGAGACGGTTATTTTAACATCCAACGCCACTGCCGAATCCGGATAGGCTATTACCGGGTTAAGATCGATTTCCGTTATTTCCGGAAAGTCCAGGGAAAGCCGGGCTACCCGCGCCAGTGTCTGTACCAGGGCTCCGATATCTGCCGGCTTGCTGCCGCGGTAACCCCGTATGAGAGAATAAGCTTTTGTCTCTGCAATCATCTCTTCAATTTCCTCCAGGGTCAACCCTGCAGCCAAGCGGAAGGAGACATCCTTTAGTAGGTTAACGTAGATACCGCCCAGTCCAAAAGCCAAAAGTGGGCCAAACTGTACATCCCGGCTCATGCCGATAATCAGCTCATCGCCCTTGGGCATCATTTTCTGCACTTCGATGCCATAGATGGGGGTGCCCGGCATGAGTCTGCGGACGCTGTTCATAATGGCGTGGTATCCTTCCATTACCTCATCCCGTGTTTCCAGTCCGATTTTTACTCCACCCACATCGGTTTTATGCATGATTTTGGGAGAGGCCACTTTGAGAACCGCCGGGTAACCCAGTTTATCTGCCAGTTCTGCAGCTTCTTCAGGGCTGGTGGCCAGACGCACCGGAGCCACCGGGATACCGTACGCCTCCGCCACAGAAGTGGCCTCATTGCCCAGCAGTACCAGCCTTCGCTCTTTTAACACATCATAAAAGGTGGCTTTAACCGCTCTTTGGTCAATGTTATTAATTTTGGGCAACTGCTGTCCCCTAGCCAGTTTACGCTGCAGCGCTGCAAATCTTACCATGCCGGAAAAAGATTTTAGTGCCGGTTCAGGGAATGTAAAGCAGGGTACACCGGAGTTTGTCAGCACCTGACACCCTTCAGCCAGGCCTTCACCTCCCATATAGGCGGCAAAAATGGGCTTCTTGGTAAACCGTTCCCGCAAAGATGAGATGACCTGTGCAGTTTTTACCGGCTCGGTAACGGCGGCGGGAGAAAGCAGCACCAATGCGCAATCAGTGTTTTCATCAGCCAGCACAGCCTCCAGTGATACACTGTAACGGTCTGTTCTGGCGTCCCCCAGTACATCCACCGGGTTATAAAGATTGGCCTCTGCCGGCAGAGCATTACGTAGAGTCTCGATGGTATCTTTGCCAAAGCGGGCCATGCGCAGGCCGTTTCTCTCCACACTGTCGGTGGCGATAATTCCGGGGCCGCCGGAATTAGTCACAATGGCCACATGATTTCCGGCAGGGATTGGTTGGCTGACAAAGGCCACCGCCAGGTCAAACAAGTCGGACATGGTCTCCGCCCGGATAACACCGCACTGACGAAAAGCGGTATCATAGGCCAGGTCACTACCGGCCAAAGCACCGGTATGGCTGGATGCGGCGCGGGCTCCCGCCTGTGATGTGCCACTTTTGAGGATAATAACAGGTTTTTTCTTACAGGCTTCACTGACCACATCCAGAAAACGTTTGCCGTCGGCCACGTCTTCTATATAGCATAAAATAACCCGGGTATTGGGATCTTGTGCAGCGGACCAGATAAAATCAACTTCGTTTAAATCCGCTTTATTACCCATGGAGACAAAGCGGGAGAAACCAAGCCCCACACTGCGGCTCCAGTCAAAGATTGCCAACAGCATTGCCCCGCTTTGTGAAATAAAGGCAATTTCACCCTGTTTGGGGAATCCTTCGGCAAAGGAAGCATTGGCGGGAGTGTGGGTGTCCATGATTCCCACCACATTAGGACCGACCATACGCATCTTGTGCTGCCGGCAGATTTTAAGCAGTTCCTTTTCCCTTTTCAGGCCTTCGTCGCCAATTTCCTTAAAGCCTGCGGTAACCACCACAAGAAACTTGACCCCGGACTCACCGCATTCCCTGGCCACATCCAGAGAAAGTTGGGCCGGGACGGAAATAACCGCCACATCCACAGGTTGTCCGATCTTTCCTATTGAGGTATAACAAGTATAACCCAGTATTTCTTTTTCTCTGGGGTTAACGGGATAAACTTTGCCCTGAAAACCGCTGTTTTGAATATTTTCCATGATGACAAAGCCGATTTTTTCTTTGTTGTTGGAGGCCCCGATTACCGCTATGGAATCGGGATTAAACAGGGAATGCAGATCGCTCATCTGTTCACTCACCTTCCGCGCATTTCCGTTTGTTCCACCGGTTTTGCAGATAATAGTGTAAAGATTATCTGAAATCAGCCGATATACCAGATTAGCCGCTCATTTTTAATAATCTTCCTGGTTGATTTTACAGTTTTATTGTTCAGTTGAAAGGTAAAAATTATGCCCGGGAAGTGGTAAAATGGACCTTTTAAATAAATTTGCCGCAGAAGCGCAAAAACAGAATCTGGAAATCTATCTGGTGGGTGGCTTTTTGCGGGATCTGTTTTCCGGCAGGCAAAGTACCGACATGGATTTGACCGGAGAGCCTGGCCTGATTTCATTTGCCGATAAGTTCGCAAAAGCACATAAACTGTCTGCTCATCTGGTTGAAAGGCACAAATTGCTGCGCCTTACATTATCCGGTTTACGGCTGGATATTTCCGAGTTTAAGGGTGCAGACATCGGCCACGATCTGGCGCTGCGGGATTTTTCCGTAAATGCCATGGCCCTGCCTCTAAGGGACTATTTAGAACAGCCTCACAGCAAAAGTACCCTGATTGACCCTTACCAGGGCTTGGAGGATCTTACCCGGCAAAGATTATGCGCCTTGCCCGGGGCCCTCCGGGATGATCCACTGCGTGTGATGCGGGGTGCGCGCCTGGCCCTGCATTTTGGACTCACCCCCGATGAGTCAACTGTCCGGGAAGCACGTAGTGTGGCCCCTTTATTACCCGATCTTCCGGGAGAACGGATAGCGGCGGAAATATTTGCCACTTTGCAAAGCAAATGTACAGGTTATTTGCCGTTATTGGAAACATTGGGTGCGGCCAGGTATGTGTTTGGCAAGCCTTTTTCCGCCGGCCATGATCATGTTATGGCGCAAACAGAGAAATTGCTTAATGCAAACCACTGGCCTGAATCAATCCGGCACCGGCTGCAGCAAAACCTGGCACGCAGCCTTTCAGCACAGACACGTGGCTATCAGGTGTTAAAACTTGCCGCCCTGCTCTGTGACCTGGACGGTATCGTAGACGGAATCTCCCCGCAAACCATCCACCATATCCGGAAGTACCCCCTGTCACGGCAGGAACGCGCTTCCCTTTCTGCACTGCAGGGCGCGCTAGATTGGCTGCGGTGTTTCGGTGGCAACTTAAAAAGCCGCTCATTATACAGCTATTATTCCCGTTTCGGGCCCGCCGGCCTGGATGCCGCCGTTTTACTGCGGGCCGTAGATGGTGCTGCCGCCCGCTCTAGAGCGGTATTCCTGCTGAAAAAACTGCTGCCGGAGGGAAATTTGCTTGTCTCGCCGCCGGACTTTATGACAGGGCGGGAGTTGGCGGCCATGGTGGGAAAAAGGAGGCAGCCTGCTTCCCGAATCGGTGAATTGCAAAAAGCTTTGCACCGGGCTTCTGCTCTGGGAGATGTGGCCAACAGGCAGGAAGCAGAAGCGTTTTCGCTGGGTTTTGTTGATGCCCGCTTAGAAAATTAATGTCGCAAAATAACTGAATTGGCAGGAAAGGAAAGAATTGGGGCGAATATAGTGACAAACCAATTCTAAATTCGGGGCGGTGCAACAGTGCAGGAAATCAAGCAACTGGATGAAGCAATTAGAAATACCATTTCTGCTGTCCAAAAGGGCCGGGAGGATATCATGTCCATTTCCGGAAGTGCCCGGCAACAGCGTGACGAACTGTTGGCAAAACTGGTGGACTTAAAAGGTGAAATCCTGGACGTAATCACTGCGGTGGACCGTTTGGAGCGGGAAGAGAAGTTGGCCCGCATCCACTTGATGGAGGTAAACCGCAACTTTAATAAATATACGGAAAAAGACATTCAACAGGCTTATGAAGAAGCGCAGCATATCCAGCTGCAGCTAAGTCAGATGCGGGAGCGGGAAGCGCAGCACCGCCAGCGCAGAGACCAATTGGAAATTATGGTGCGCAGGGTAAACGAGACGGTGGAAAGAGCCAAGAAACTGGAAACCCAGGTGGGAATGGCACTGGAGCTTATCTCCGGGGGACTGCAGGGAGTTACGGTAAAGCTGGATGAAATTCAGCTGCGCCAGCAGGTCAGCCTGCGCATTATTAAAGCGCAGGAAGAAGAGAGGCTACGTGTGGCACGGGAGATTCATGACGGGCCGGCCCAGTCCATGGCCAATGTAGTGCTGCGGGCGGAAATCTGCGAAAAGCTGATGTCGGTGGAGCCCGACAAAGTGCGGGCCGAACTGCATGACTTAAAAGATATGGTTAAAGAAAGCCTGCAGGAAGTGCGCAAAATCATCTTTGATTTAAGGCCCATGGTTCTTGACGATTTGGGCATTGTCCCCACATTACGCCGCTTTATTGCCGAATTACAGAAACGCACCGACATGAATATTGAACTGGTGGTTTTGGGCGGTGAGGAACAGCGGTTGGCCAGTGTTTTGGAAGTGGCAATTTTTCGGATTGTGCAGGAATCATTGAATAACATTTATAAGCATGCCGAAGCAAAAAGGTGTGTGATTAAGCTGGAGATCTTGCCGGGTCGAATCAATATTTCCATAGCCGACAACGGACGCGGTTTCGATACGGAAAGGACCATGCAAAACATGGATGTGGATTGTTTTGGCCTTTTGGGGATGCGTGAGCGGGTAGAGCTTTTGGACGGGCAGATAAAGATAGTTTCCAAGCCGGAGAAGGGAACAGAGATTCATGTAAGTATTCCAATAAAGGGGTGAGCCGGATGCCGGGAGAGAGAAAAATAAGGCTGTTGGTGGCCGACGACCACGCTTTGCTGCGGGACGGACTAAAAAAAATATTAGCATTACATCATGATCTGGAAGTGGTGGCGGAAGCACCGGACGGACAGGAAGCATACAACATGACAAAAACAATCCGGCCGGATATTGTCTTAATGGACATCAACATGCCTAATATGAACGGAATCGATGCCACCCGCCGCATTAAAAGTGAGTTTCCGGAAATAGGCGTTATCGCCCTTACCATCCATGACGATGAAGAGTATATCTATGAGCTGGTAAAATGCGGAGTATCGGCCTATATGCTAAAGGATATTGAGACCGATTGCCTGGTTGATGCCATCCGGGCGGTATTTCGCGGCGAAACGGTCTATCACCCTCGCATCTCAGAAAAAATGTGCGGTGAATTCCAACGCCTGGCCCTGCGCAATGTCCATGACGAACCCCTCTCCCGCCGTGAAACCGACGTCCTTACCCTAATTGCCCGCGGTAAAAGCAACAAAGAAATCGGCGATGAACTCTACATAAGTGAAAAAACAGTTAAAAACCACATCACCAACATCTTCCGCAAAATCCAGGTCACCGACCGCACCCAGGCTGCCCTGTACGCAGTGAAAAACAGAATAGTAAAGCTATAGCAATCATCTATCATACCAAGATCATCCGCAGGACCCAAAAGGGTCCTGTTTTATTTTGTTTTGGCTGTCCTTGCAGAGGGACCCCTGACCCAGATTGGGACCGGGGTCCCAGTAAATTAAGACCGTGGTTGATTTCAGAGCTTTCCAAACTATGGTAAGCTGAAAGCAAGGGAGCAGCAGGAGGTGGATAAGATGGCAATGTTGATGGCGTTAATCCGGGAGGAGTCGGGCCAGGGGATGACCGAGTATGCGCTTATCCTGGCGTTTGTGGCGCTGGCTGTAGTACTGGTTCTGGGCCAGATGGCAGAGCCCATAGTTGATATGTTTCACCGCACCATCGCTGCCTTTGATCCAGAGCCGGGTTAAGATGGATATGTAAAACAGTACCATTTTCGGAAATTGGGACCAGGGTCCCGTAGTTTTTAAGACGACAGGTCGATTCCAAGTTTCTCCAGCTGTGGTACACTTAAGTCAGTTAATCGCTTTCGGGAATTCATAAATCCAAATAAATTTTTAGGAGGTAGTGAAATGAAGGAAATGGTAAGAAGGTTTTTCACTGAGGAGTCTGGCCAGGGTATGACGGAGTACGCTTTGATTTTGGCGCTGGTTTCCATCGTTGCAATTGGTGCACTGTTTGCTATGGGTGGCAGAATTGAAGAGATATTTGAACAAATTACAGGTAGTTTCAGTGGAGAAGGCTTAGATTAATAGCTCCTCCCCCAGAGTTGGCCCTGCCCGCAAGGGCAGGGCTCATTTATTCTAAACAGTGAACGGGGTGATGAAAATGCCAGGTAGATGGTTAAAAAATGAAAAGGGCCAGGCCATTGTGGAATCGGCTCTGGTGCTTCCCATCATTCTGTTGCTGTTATTGGGGATGGTGGAGATGGGGCGGATGGGTAATGCCTATCTGACCGTCACCAACGCAGCCCGCCATGGGGCCCGGCTGGGAGCTGTGGGCGGTACCAACGCTGAAATTGCTGAGCGCGTCCAGAGTGCGGCAACAGCGTTGGATCCGGCGACTATAGTGGTTGAGATTTATCCGGAGCACCAACGCACAACGGGACAGGATATCAGGGTCACCGTATCCTACCCAATGAGTTTAATCCTGCCGCTGCCCACCAGCATTTTAGAAGGTCCGGTACTTGTCAGCAGCGACACCACAATGAGAATTGAGTGAGGGATACAGAATGAAGATGCCTGAAAAGCTGAAAAACATTCTTAATAACCAGCGCGGTTCGGTGCTTGTCCTGGTTGCCGTAGGAATGACTGTGCTGTTAGGGGCTGCCGCTCTGGTGGCCGATGTGGGCGTAAATTATGTAACACAGGCCCGCCTTTCCGTGGCGGCAGATGCGGCGGCGCTGGCCGGCGGAACCCTTTTTGATGAGGGTAGGGATGCTGTAATGTTGGCTGCGGTGGAAACTGCGGAGAAGAACGGTGTCCCGGCAGAGCAGGTCTTTGTGGAAGTGGATGATAATGCCCGGGGTGTGACGGTGCGGACACAGGCACCTGTTCAGCTGTTCTTCGGCCGAATTTTTGGTATGGAAGGCGGTGCAATGGAGCAAAGAGCCCGTGCTGCCCGGACAAGGCCCATTGCTTTCTACGGTGTATTTCCTTTGGGAGTTGAGGAAGGTATAGAATTTGACTACCATACTAAAGTTAATTTGTTTAGCGATGACCTTTTAGGATCAGGAAACTGGGGGGCTCTGGCTTTCCAGGATGAAAACGGCGATTATCAGACGGGAGCCAGTATCTGGCGGGAACATTTGAAACTAGGGTATGACGGTGTGGTTGAAATTGATGATTGGGCCGATGCTTCCGGTGGTGTTTCCATGGGCCCGATCCGTGACGGCATCAATTATCGGTTCGCAGAGGCAGCAAAGGATCATGTCTGTACAAAAGATAATTGTCCCACCGGTTGCCCGAGAATTTTAATCTTACCCATTTATCAAGAAGTTCTTGATAATAACCAGAATAAAACCGGAGAAGTCATAATCGTGGATTTTGCTGCCTTTTGGGTCAGCGAAATGTTAGGACAAGGAGCAAATACCGAGGTTTGGGGTTATTTTGTACGCCCCCATGTTTTTCCCGCTGCAAGTGAGGAAGGGGAAAGCGCATATGGCCTCACTGCTTTAAAGCTTGTAAAATAGTGAAATTTGCTTATAATTTTCCGGCGGGTAGGCAAATGGCCGGGGAAATTGCTCCCCCGAAAGCGACCCCGGTCAACTTGCCCCCGGATTTTTTATAAAACTCAAATTACTTATCTGATAATCACTGGAGGGGTTCACAATGAAGGGGAAAAAGTTTTTTTTACTCTCACTAATTCTGGCTTTGGTTGCAGCAGGAGCCATATTTCACTATTTAAATGAAATGGAACGCCAATCCAAGTCCGCGGCTAATCTGACCACCATTTTGGTGGCCCGGGAAGAAATTCCCGCCCGTACCAGGCTTAGCGCATCCATGTTCACCACCGCAGAAGTTCCCCAGGATGCCATTCACGGAGATGCAATTCGGGAGACTTCTGAATTAGACGGGGCATATGCCAGAGAACGCTTGGTTGCCGGGGAGCAGGTACTGTCTGCGCGCCTTGTGTTTGAACAGAGCGAAACCGGCCTGTCATATAAAGTCTCGGATGGGCATCGGGCTGTTACCGTACCGGTAAACAACGTCTCCGGTGTGGCCGGTTATATTCTACCCGGTGATTATGTGGATGCCATAGTAACTATCGAAAGTACGGAAGATGAGGACACAGTGACAAAGGTTGTGGAATCAAAGATCAAGGTTCTGGCATCAGGGCAATATACCGTAGAGCAGGACAGAGAGCAGTTGATAGTGGAAACTGTAACGTTGGATACTCCGGCTGATGCGGTAACCGCAATTATTCAGGCCTCGGAGCGCGGCAGCCTGCGTCTTGTCCTGCGGCCTGTGGAAGAAAGTAATGACCGGGCGATACGGGCCCACCGGCTAAGTCAGTTTTAAAAATGTTAGAGTAACAGGGGGGATTAACTGTGGAAAAAATCAAACTGCTGGTTGTGGATGACATCCCGCAAACACGCAAAGATATTATCCGCCTGTTATATTTTGAGGATGATATGGTTGTCGTTGGTGAGGCCGTGGATGGAACAGATGCGCTGCAGAAAATAGCCGAATTACAGCCAGACGTGGTGCTGATGGACATTAACATGCCGCAGATGGACGGGATAACAGCTACGGAGCGTGCCTGCCAGATGTATCCGCAGGTGGCGGTTGTAATTATTTCAATTCAAGGGGAATCTGAGTATCTGAAAAAAGCCATGGTGGCGGGGGCGCGGGATTACCTGGTAAAACCACTGGGCAGTGAAGAGATGGCCGGTACCATTCGTTCCGTTTACAAGCAGCAGAAAAGACGAATGGTCCAGCAATCTTCCGTTGCCGAAATCCCCTCTCCGGAAACTGAAAGGGTAACACAGGAGTATACCGATCAGCCCCACCAGAGACAGGAAAAGGAGTATTCTTCTTTTACGGAACAAAAGACCCGGGACAGAGAATATCCTGGTCACTATGAACAGCAAGCAAATTATGAAAGGCAATCCGAACCCCCTCCCAGGGAAAGTGGGTATTATCCCAATAACCCTGAGCGTCAGGTCCGCGGTCCAATGGATACCCCACCCCAAGTCCGGCACAATCCTGAAAGCTACCATCAGCCGGGAACTATTGACCGAGATTTAGGTCCATATCCCAGGCAACAAGATGTATGTAATACTCAGCATACTCAGCAAGACTGGGAGACAAGGGCGGGAAGAGAGCAGGCTTTTGAGCGCCGGGATCAAACCGCCCCGCATTTTGATGAGCAACAGGGTGTGCCTCAAAAGGTAAACAAGCCGCCTCAATCCAATCAACAGAGGGAGTCCGGCAGACATCAGGGGTACTATGGTGATGAACGTGAACCTCAGCCTTACTATCAGCACAAGGAAACATCCCATTCCCGGGAAGACAGGCAGCCTTTTTATGGCAACAACTCCAGTATGGAATCTCCACCTGATGTACGGCAAAATGAGCGGCTTGCTGAGAATATTTCCCCTGAACGTTATAATGTGCAGACCCCGCCAAGGGAGAGCGTAAGACAAGAGACATACGCAAAACCCAAACCTGAGGTTGAGGAAAATCCTCCCCGGACTGAAAGTCCCAGACAAGAGGGGTTTGTCAAGCCCAACCCCGATACTCAGGAAAAAACTTCCCGGAAAGAGGCTTCGGAGCAAAACCACTATAACGAAAGGCCTCAAAAGCCGGCGCAACAGGAAACGCCTGTAAAACAAAAGGAGGCTCAGGAGCCCCAGCGCAGGGAAGAACCCGCCAGGGAATCCACTGTTCAGCATCAGCGTCCGGAACGGTCCTCCTCCGATGAAAAACCTCTTGGTATGGTTACGGCGGTTTTCTGTGGTAAGGGCGGGGTGGGTAAGACCACCATTGCCACCAATTTGGCAGTGGTTTTGGCTCAGCAGGAGAAGAAAAAAGTTGCGTTGGTTGACTATGACCTGCAATTTGGGGATGTATCTGTTTTGCTGAATTTATCCGATGGTAAAAACATCAGCGACTTAATTCAGGATGCGGATACCATAACTAAGGAATTAATTGAAAATTACATGATTCGCCACTTCACCGGCATTGATATTCTGCCCGCGCCGCTTTTTCCGCAGGATGCAGAATACATTACCTCGGATCATACCGATGAAATCCTGAGAGTACTAAAAGACAACTATGATTATGTCATCGTAGATACTGCGGCCACCTTCAATGAAATAAATTTACAGGTTATGGATTTGGCAGACAGTATTTTGCTGGTAACCACCCGGGATATAGTCACCATTAAAAACACAAAAACCAGTTTGAATATCCTGGAATCTTTGAACTACCGTGATAAAATACGAGTTGTGCTAAACCGCAGTGATCAGGATTTAGGCGTTGGTGTGACCGACCTGGAAAAAGGGTTGGAGATTACCGTCTCCCATCAGGTTAACAGTGATGAAAAATCGTTAATTGCGGCCATCAATAAAGGGGTTCCTGTGGCGGTTAGCCACAGCAATACGGAAATTACCCGGTCGTTTAAGAGGCTTTGTGACCGTCTGACAGGAAAGCGGCAGCAGAACTCTCAGGAAAAACAAAGCAAGGGTATTATAAACCGCATGTTTAGTCTCTAATTGTAAAGGAGGGGGAGCACCATGTCTTTGCTGGAAAGACTGGAAAGGGTAAAAAAGCAGGAACAAACAGAAGGAAAACCGGCGCAGGTCGGCCTGACAATTGAAAAGAGGGCCGAACCGCAGCCAAAAAATGATCCATATACAAAGCTGAAAATTAAAATCCATAAACGGGTTATTGAAGAATTGGGCCGGGAGACGGAAGGCGAGACAGACGGCAGCCTGCCGGAACGCTTGCAGAAACTGGTTTCCGAGACCATAGACCAGGAAGTTTCCTTTATCCCCCGCGGCGATAAGCAGCGGATTGTAACTGAGATTGTAGATGAAGCGGTGGGTTTTGGCCCCATCCATCCTCTTCTGAATGATGAAACCGTTTCTGAGGTGATGGTTAACGGTCCCAATCAGGTTTACGTGGAACGGAACGGCAAGCTGGTGCTCACCGATGTGGTATTTCGTAATGATGCCCACGTTCTGCATATCATCGAAAAAATTGTGGCGCCCATCGGCCGTCGCATTGATGAAAGCTCCCCCATGGTAGATGCTCGCCTGCCTGACGGTTCCCGGGTAAATGCCATCATACCTCCGCTGGCTTTATGTGGCCCTTCCATCACTATCCGGAAGTTCGCCAAGGATCCCTTAACGGTGGATGATTTATTGGGCTTTGGCACACTGAGCCTGGAAATCGCCGCCTTTTTGGAAGCGGCGGTGAAATCCAAACTGAATGTAGTGGTATCCGGGGGTACCGGTTCCGGTAAAACCACAACGCTCAATGTCCTTTCCTCCTTTATCCCCCATGATGAGCGGATTGTTACCATCGAGGATGCGGCGGAGCTGCAATTACGCCAGGATCATGTTGTTTCCCTGGAAACCCGTCCTCCCAACGTAGAGGGAAAGGGTTCTGTTACCATCCGGGATCTGGTGAAAAACTCTTTGCGGATGCGGCCGGAGCGGATTGTGGTGGGCGAGGTGCGAAGCGGTGAGGCACTGGACATGCTGCAGGCCATGAATACTGGTCATGATGGCTCCCTTACCACCGGACACGCCAACTCTCCCCGGGACATGCTATCCCGCCTGGAAACCATGGTGCTGATGGCGGGAATGGATTTGCCGGTTAGAGCGATCCGGGAGCAGATATCTTCCGCCATTGATGTTATTGTACAGCAGAGCCGTCTGCGGGACGGTTCGCGTAAAATCACCCATGTCACTGAAGTGCAGGGCATGGAGGGCGATATCATTGTTATGCAGGATTTGTTCAGGTTTGAACAGACCGGAATAGATGAGGAAGGCAAGATTATCGGTTCTTTCCGTTCCACCGGTATCCGGCCCAAGTTTATCAAACAACTGGAAGCATCGGGAATAGAGTTGCCTGCAGTAATGTTTGCCGATGCAAATTTCTAACAATAGGAGTGGTTGCTATGAGCCCCATCACAGTCTCCATAGTTGTCTTTTTTGCCATTTTGTTTCTGCTGCGGGCCATAGGGAGCCGCAGTGAGGGTAAAAGTGAAGATATTGTAAACCGTGTACGGACGTTTTCTCCTGATCAGTTAAAGGATAAAGAGGAAGAAACAAAAGCCAAAAAATCAATACTGCATGTCTTTGCGGGAGTATTTCGGATCTTTACCACCCAGCCGATTAGAGACAGCATCGAAGCTGAACTGGTTCAGGCAGATGTTTTACTCAAGCCGGAAGAAATGCTGGCCATCAACGCTGCCACCGCTTTGCTGCCGGCGCTTTTGGGTTACCTGGTAACCCAAAACTTCGCATTGGCAATTTTATTGGCTTTAGTTGGTGCAGTGCTACCATTGTTATTTTTAAAAAATGCAAAAATGAAGCGTCTGCAGAAGTTTAACGATCAACTGGGCGATGCTTTAGGCATTATGTCCAACTCCTTACGGGCCGGATTTTCTTTTCTACAAGCTATGGATTCGCTGAGTAAGGAACTGCCTCCACCAATATCCACGGAATTTGGCAGGGCATTGAAAGAAATGAGGCTGGGCACTCCTACAGAAGAAGCGTTGGCAAATATGACGGAACGCATTCGCAGTGATGATTTGGACCTGATTGTCACCGCCGTAAATATTCAGCGTCAGGTTGGTGGTAATCTGGCCGAAATACTGGATAATATCGGCAATACCATCAGTGAAAGGGTGCGGATGAAGGGAGAAATAAAAACACTCACTGCCCAGGGCCGAATCTCCGGAACCATTGTGGCTTTACTACCGGTTTTTCTGGTAGGAGTAATTTCGGTGATGAATCCGTCCTATATCGGGCTGCTCTTTACCCATCCGTTGGGACTGATTTTGATTGGTGGTGCCGTTATTTCAGAGTTAATAGGTATTATGCTGATTAAAAAGGTCATTAATATTGAATTGTAAGGGGGAGCAGAAATGCAGGCAATAATAGCTTTACTCGTATTTTTGACGCTGGTTACCTTCATAACCGCACTGCAAAATAAGCTGCAACCGGCCAAAGTCGATTTGCAGGGACGGTTAAAGAATGTTATTAATTATGATGAAACTGCCGACATTCGGCAGGCCGAATTGAGCCGACCTTTAAGTGAACGCATCTGCAGTCCCCTGTTAGGCGTTTTGTCTGCCTTAGCATCCCGTCTGCTGCCCGCTGATATACTCAAGGGGCTGGAGAGAAAAGTGCAGCAGGCCGGAATGACCGGAGGTTTCTCCGCAAAGGACTATCTGGGGATGAAAGTGGTGTTTGCTTTCGGCCTGCCGTTTTTTTTCTATCTCTTGTTTGGGAGAGACTTATCACCTCAAACCTTTTTAATCGTGGCTATTGCCGGTGTTCTGGGTTGGCGGCTTCCGGAAATGAAACTGGAAAATACGGCGCGAAGCAGAAAAGCAAGTATTGAAAAAAGTTTCCCCGATACACTGGATTTACTTACCGTTAGCGTGGGTGCAGGACTGGGCTTTGATGGTGCACTGGCCAAAGTTGTAGAGAAGTCGGAGGGACCGGTGGCAGAAGAATTCCGCCGGGTACTGCAGGAAATAAAAATGGGCAAAGCCAGGCGTGAAGCGCTACGGGATTTTGGGGAGCGTACCGGGATTGATGATGTGAAGTCTTTTACCGGAGCCATTGTGCAGGCAGACCAGCTGGGTTTAAATATCGGAAAAACGCTTAAGGTCCAGTCGGAACAGATGCGCCGTAAACGGCGGCAGCGTGTGGAAGAGCAAGCCATGAAGGTTCCGGTAAAAATGCTGCTACCTCTGGTGGCATTCATTTTTCCCACAATATTTATTGTGCTGTTGGGACCCGCTATGATTCAAATCGTTGAAACATTGGTGATGTAGCATGCTGGCAAATAAGAGGGACGGATCAGTAATGGCAAAAAGAGTAGGCCGCGCCGATACATTTTTCAAGCGGCTGCGCGGCCTTATGTTTTCCCGGACTTTCCCCGGCGATATAGATGCTTTGATGTTGTCCCCCTGCAATGCGGTTCATACGTTTTTTATGCGTTATAGCCTGGATGTACTTTTCCTGGATAGCAATATGAAAGTCCTCCACATTATTTACGGCATGAAACCGGGAAAGCTATCACCGGTGATAAAGGACGCCCGTTATGTTGTGGAAATGGCGGTAGGAAGTGCGGGAAGCAGTGGGGTTTGTGTAGGTGACTTGTTGGTGTGGGATTAAATTAGGAAAGGCGGGGTGATGATGTTGCCTGAGTAATAGATGTCTTAAATAACAAAAGGGGGAAAAGGTATGGAGTTTATAACGCTAAAACCTGAAGAGTTAAGGTACATATGTGATCCGTCACAATTTGAGTTTGAAACCACCGAATCGGTTCCGCCGCTGGAGGGTATCATTGGGCAGGAGCGGGCCGTACGGGCCATGGAATTTGGGCCTGGCCATAAAAAGGCATGGCTATCACATTTTTATGACAGGGCGGACCGGTACGGGTAAATATCCTATGGCCCAGACACTTGATAATGATGTGGCTGCCAAGAAAAGGCTCCCGATGACTGTGTTATGTTTATATTTTGACAGCCCCAAGTCATCACCATGGCACTAGCGCTCAGCCATGTGAGACAAGGCTCCCGTTTTGCAAAGATGTGGGAGACTTCGCGGATTCCCTGAAGGTGGAGATTCCCAAAGCATTTGATGGGCGATGCAATCTAGAGCTGGTACAATCGGACTAGTTAAAACGTGCCGGGAAA